>CBFGTI010000071.1:0-27222 GCA_965651695.1 uncultured Imperialibacter sp.
ACGACACGGTACTGGCCTTTGGTAAAGACTGCGACATTGTTACCATCGAAATTGAACACGTAAATACCGCGGCTCTCCGGCAACTTCAGCAGCAGGGCAAGAAGGTTTTTCCGCAGCCCGAGGTGATAGAGCTTATACAAGATAAGCGGTTGCAGAAGCGCTTTTACGAGGCTAACGGTATTCCTACAGCTGAATTTGTATTGACAGAAAATGCAGCGGAAGTTGCAGCTTACAGCAGCTTTTTGCCTGCCGTTAATAAACTTGGAAAGGAAGGCTATGACGGTCGTGGCGTGCAAGTTATACGCACGGAGCACGATCTTGCCAAAGCGTTTAACCAACCGGGCCTGCTTGAAAAGCTGGTTGATTTTGAAAAAGAGTTGTCAGTAGTAGTGGCCCGAAACGAAAAGGGTGAAGTGATTACTTACCCGGTAGTTGAATTGGTTTACCATCCCGAGGCAAACCTGGTGGAATTTCTGTTTTCGCCCGCCCAAATTTCAGCTGAAACCGAACAGAAAGCCCGTGATCTTGCCAAGACTGTTATTAACAAACTGGGCATGGTGGGACTTCTGGCGGTGGAAATGTTTCTCACGAAAGACGGCGACGTGCTGGTAAACGAAGTAGCACCCCGCCCTCACAACAGCGGCCATCAAACAATAGAGGCCAACGTCACCTCCCAATACGAACAGCATCTGCGTGCTATACTCGGTTGGCCGCTGGGCAGCACCAAAACCCTCATGCCGGCGGCAATGGTCAATTTGCTGGGTGAGGAGGGCTACAGCGGCGAGGCCGAATATGAAGGCATGGAACAAGTGCTGGCACAGGAGGGAGTTCACGTGCACCTTTATGGAAAAAAAATTACTAAACCTTTCAGGAAGATGGGGCATGTGACCATCATGCACGAGGGCATTGAAGAATTGAGGAGGCTCTCTTATTGGGTAAAAGACACTTTAAAAGTAAAAGCTTAAATATGGCAAAGAAAGCGACACCACTCGTTGGGATTATCATGGGAAGCCAGTCGGACCTGGTGATAATGCAGGAAGCTGCCGAAATACTTGAGGAACTTGGTGTGGAATGCGAGGTTACCATTGTGTCGGCGCACCGCACCCCCCACCGAATGATCGAGTATGCAGAGAAAGCAAGAAGCCGGGGCCTCAAGGTGATAATTGCCGGGGCTGGAGGTGCAGCTCATTTGCCGGGAATGGTGGCGTCTCTTACCACACTGCCGGTAATAGGCGTGCCGGTAAAATCGCGGAATTCTATCGATGGCTGGGACTCGGTGTTGTCGATTCTACAAATGCCTGGAGGTATTCCGGTAGCTACTGTAGCACTGGATGGGGCGAAAAACGCCGGTATATTGGCCGCTGAAATAGTGTCTACTTTCGACGACGACACAGCGGAGGCATTGGCGCAATATAAAACAAAGCTCCGCACGCAGGTGGAAGATAATGCCAGCAAACTGGAAGCCCGGGGCTGGAAATCGTCTCAGATTGGCTTTAAGAAAGCCTGATACCGCACCCCGCGCTTCTTCAGGCTTCTTAATGGTTTACCAACTCCGGCTTTCTCGGGAAGATCAGTGAGAGAATAATTGAGCCAAACAGTACCACTATAATCATGCTGAACGATACCAGGATTGGCACATGGATGTCAAAGATATCTATCAGCATTTTAGCGCCGATGAATATGAGAATGATTGAAAGGCCTTTCTGCAACAGATAGAACTTATCCAAAACATTTGACAGAAGGAAAAACATCGCCCGCAACCCCATTACAGCAAAAATGTTGGAAGTGTAAATAATAAAGGGGTTTTGCGTTATAGCAAAGGCTGCAGGAATAGAATCTACCGCAAAAATCAAGTCAGTCGATTCAATCAGAACGATGACGAGAAATAAGGGAGTAAAAATCAGCTTCCCGTTGCGGAAGAGAATGAACCTGCCGCCGAAGTCACCTTTCGAAATAGGTAGAAACTTGCGGGAAAACTGAATGAGCGGGTTCTTCTCCGGCTCAATTTCCATGTCTTCATCTTCCTTAAAAATCTTGATACCTGAATAGACCAGAAACGCCCCGAAAATGTAAAGTATCCAGTGTGCTTTGCTGATGAGGAGGGCACCCAGAAATATAAATACCGCCCGAAACACGATCGCTCCAAGTATGCCCCAGAAAAGGATTCCGTGATAGTACTCATCCTTTACTTTAAAGTACCGGAGTATTAACAAGATGACAAAGATATTGTCAACGCTTAGCGCTTTCTCCGTTAAATAAGCGGAATAAAACTCCAGCATGCTGTCGTATGGCTGCATGCCAGGCACCGGGTTTTCGTAGTAAAAGTAGATAAGGCCTCCGAAAACGACAGAGACAAAAACCCAGAAAATGGACTGCTGAAGTGCATCCTTTTGCGATATTTTGTCGGCCTTCTTATGTAAGATGCCGAGGTCCAGGATTAGAAAAACAGTGATAACTATTCCGAAAATGCTGTACAGGAGCGTTTCACTATTCGCGAGCAGTTGGTCGAGCATAAAAGTGGCGTTAATTCACAGGTCGTAGATGTATTAGGATGATGGCTAGCAACAAAAATGATACTGCTAATTCTGGCAAATTAAAGAAGTTTTGCTGAATATAAAAAATAAGAGAAGCTTGAAAATTAAAAATTATTCTTGAAAATATGCAATCCAAAAATCCGCGCTAGCGTCACAAACAGCCCGTATAGTGGAAAAATATGTCTGCCCGATGAAATTGGAACAGCGGCGAAATGCGTTATAATATTTGACTTAACGATCTTTATTTCGTAAACTCAATATTCTAAGTTGAATTTATGTTTGGCGGTTACACCTTAGATTTGATCTTGTGCGGACTGGCATACCTGATTCTGGTATATCTGATGGTAACGCTCATGAAAAAGCGGAAGAAGGATATGGGCAGTGGAGACAATGACGACGACGGTGGTATTTCAGTAAAGGGGCCGCCTGAAGTAGATCTTCCACCTGGTGTTTGTCTTCCTGACGGTAGTCCCAAGCTACGGTTTATCGAAGAGGAGGAGCGGGAGACTGTCTTATTGTGACCGGCAGTCTTTGCAGTACCCGGTTATCAGCATATTCATTTCCAGCATTTCGTAGCCCTGTGGCAATCGCATGCCCGGTATGTGCGACTCATCAAGGCAAGTGGTTTGCCCACAAAGCACACACTTAAAATGCGCATGCTCGTGCCGGTGTATTTCTACGGTGCAGTCGTCTTTGCACAAGGCGTATTTGGGCGACCCGTTGTCATCGGGGATCTTATGAATAAGGCCCTTATCCACAAAAGTTTTCAGGGTTCGGTACACAGTTACTCTGTCGTAGCTGTCACTTACCCTGTTTTCTATGTCGGCATTCGACAAAGCAAAATCACAATCGTAGAAGATAGAAAGAATGTCGATCCGGCATTGCGTATTTCTAAGCCGGTGATCCTTCAGCATTTCTTGTAGGGCAACTTCTGGCATGCTAAATCTTTAAACAATAAAAATAGAAATTTCGGGCTAAATGGTCTCCCCATTTTGCAACATCTTAAACGCTTTGGCTAGTTCAATTCAAACTGCAGTTTTACCAGCTGGCTGTAGGTGCCATTGCTGTCGCTGGTAAGTTCGTCGTGCGTGCCTTCTTCAGAAATACGCCCGTCGCTTATTACGTAAATCTTGTCCACTTTCCTGATGGTGGCCAATCGGTGAGCTATTATTATTGTAGTGCGGTCTTTCATCAGGGTTTCCAGGGCATCCTGTACCAGCCTTTCCGATTCGGCATCGAGCGCACTTGTGGCTTCGTCCAGTATCAAAATTGATGGATTTTTGAGTATGGCCCGTGCAATGGCTATCCGCTGTCGCTGCCCGCCACTCAGTTTTATGCCCCTGTCGCCCACAAGCGTATCAAATCCCTCAGGAAAACTCCTGATAAACTCCAGTGCATTGGCTTTTTCAGCAGCTTCAAAAACTTCGTGATCGGATGCACCCGGCTTGCCGTAGAGAATATTTTCTTTGATAGTGCCTCCAAACAGGATCACCTCCTGCGGCACAATGCCTATATGTTGTCGTATACCTGTAAACGAAAATGAGCGCTGGTCTTTCCCGTCAAGCAGGATTGCCCCGCGCTGTGGTTCGTAAAAGCGCATTAGCAACTGCACAATGGTAGATTTTCCGGCTCCGCTGGGCCCAACCAGTGCCACCTTTTTGCCGGGTTCTACCCTGAAGCTGATGCCTTTTAGCACCTGTACGTCTTTCCTTGTAGGGTAGCTAAATTCAACTTCGCGATATTCTATGTCACCTTCAATAGCAGCTTGCGTGTCTTCATTGTCTGCTACCTCTTCTTTTTCATCCAATATTTCCAGAATTCGCTCGGAGGCGCCGATCGCCCGCTGAATCTGCCCAAACAGGTCGCCAAGGCCGGCAATGGACCCTCCTATGAATGTAGTGTACAACACAAATGATAGCAGGTCGCCTACGGTCATTGCGCCGCTCGAAACCAGCGTTGCACCATACCAGAGTACACCCACTATTCCGCCGAACAAAGCGAATATCACGAAGGATATAAATCCAGCCCTATAAGTGGCCGTTTTCAAGGCGATCTTCACCACCCTCGACATGCCCGACTTGTACCTCCCAATTTCGTACCGTTCGTTGGTATAAGCCTTCACAGTATGCACCGACTGCAGCGTTTCCTCGGCAATCACGTTAGCGTCGGCAAGCGCATCCTGCGTTTTTTTAGCCATTTTTCGGATAAACCGGCCAAAGAATAGTGCGAACACAATTAAAAAAGGAAATGTCGCCAGCATAAAAATACTCAAGGCTGGAGTGGTGTAAAAGATGAGCGATACGCCGATTATTAAGATGGACACCTGCCTTATCAGTTCGGCCAGAGTTACTGTGAAGGTGTCTTGTATCATGCCTACGTCGGAGGTAATTCGGCTGACAAGCTCGCCTGTTCGCTTACTATCGTAAAATGTGATAGGCAAGCGGATGAGCTTTTGGTAGACATGGGTGCGGATATCGGCCACCGTTTTTTCGGAAACCATGGCAAAAAAGTACACTCTGAAAAAGGAAACAACACTCTGCAGCAGTAGAATGCCAATAAGCGCAAGCGCTATCGCAGTTACATTATTAAGCAGCCAGGTACCCTCGCCCGAAGCTACATCGATAAGCTTGCCAGCCACATAGGGAAAAGAAAGAAGTGTAAAGCTGGTAAATAGCAAAAGTAGCAGGCCGGTAACAAAAGCCCCTTTGTAGGGCAAAACGAAACGAAAAATTCCCAGTAGCTTTTTGAAGTTGTCTTTGTTTAAGGGACGCTTTTCTTCTTTCTCGAGTGAGGCGAAGCGTGATCTGTTTTTGGCCATTCTATGAAACGAGCTTTCTCGGAGGTTTGACTTTGCTATTACAGTGGTTGCAGGTAAAAAGTTTTTGCAAGGGCGCAAAGTTAGTAAGGAAATCTTCCTTATCACGATAGGGTCGCTGCAAGCTGAGGAAAATCAGCCTTAGTATGTCAAAAATACCTTGTTATTATAAAAAATAAGGTAAATATTCATGACACCATAACCATTGTTTTGTATGTACCCACTGAAGCGTTTCCTTGTTTGCCTCGATTTTTCACCGATCGATAGAACCCTCATTGAATATGTGGCGGGTCTTACAGCCGGTATTCCAGATGCCAAGCTTTATTTTATTTATGTATCCAAAAGACTTGAAGTGCCTGAGGAGATTAAGAAGAGCTACCCCGGAATTACAGGGCCTGCCGACGAGATTTTAGAAAAGGAGATGGAGAGCTTAGTTGGCAAGCATTTCGACGGAAAGTCTGCCGCATCTGTTAGCATTGCTGTAAAGGACGGCAACGTTACGGAACAAATTCTGAAATGGTCGCAGGTGAAAGAAATCGACGTGATAGTGATGGGGCTCAAAAGCTCGATGAAAGGATCGGGCTCGAACCCGGCAAAAATTACCTCAGTGTGTCATGCAACCGTGCTTTTCATCCCCGAGAATGCCAAATACCAACTCCAGACTGTAATTGTGCCTACCGACTTCTCAGCCAATTCTCTAATGGCGCTTGAACAAGCCCTGGAAATGAAAAAACTTGTGCAGTGCCGGATATTACTGCAAAATGTGTACACAGTTCCAGTGGGCTACCACTATACAGGAAAGGAATACGCCGAATTCGCGGTCATTATGAAACACAACGCGGAGAAGCAAATGAGTAATTTCATCAGGAAAAACAATATTTCCCCCGATGATGTCCAAACACTCTTCTCAATTGACGACGACGAGGAGCCAGCTGACGTAATTTACATGGAAGCGCAGGCACAAAATGTCGACCTCATTATATTAGGGTCGAAGGGAAGAACATCTGCTGCGGCATTTCTTTTGGGCAGTGTAGCAGTAAACGTTCTGCGGCTAAACAAAACCGTGCCTTATATGATTGTGAAGGACAAAAAGTCCAACATGGGATTTATTGAGGCGTTCAAAAATCTTTAACGAACGCGGCTGGCCACAATCGTATAATTTACGGTGTCCTTCAAAAGGATTTTCTGGTAGCCCTCAATCCGGTAGGTTTGCAGCACCGACTTTCCGTTTTCAATATTGAAGGTAGCCGATAATTTGCGTTGGTTTTGGTAGAGGGCGTTTTCTTCCCTGAAGAGCGCTTCCAGCCCTGTTACCAGCCCATCTTTATTTTGGTTCAGTTGTATCCACTGCACCCCTGCATCGTTGGCCTGTTTCAGTTGGTACGAAACCGATTTGCCAGCGGGAGTAACTTCTTCGGATGATTCGTAAGCCCCTACAAGAGCTGCTTTGTTTATATCAAGGCCGATGTACATGGCCAGTTCCTTCTGCCAGGCAGTGGTGTCGAACGTAACGTGACCTGTTTCACTTTTTCCGTCTATAACAGCAGATTTGCTAAACGGCACACCCGCAAGCAGGTAGGTTTGCTCCATGAAGAGGCTGTCGATGTCGAAGTAAGCGTTTATTTCTCGCTTTGCCGATTGCTGGGTACATGAAAAAATTGCAATCAGAACAAAGAAGCTAAGTTTCCGCAGGTGGTTTGTCATATTAGCTCGTCGCCGGTCATCTCCTGGGGTTTAGGCAATCCCATCATCTTTAAAATGGTGGGAGCAATATCGCCCAGTTTGCCGTTCTTTATAGTTCCTGTAAAATCATTATCTACGAGAATACAAGGAACCAGGTTGGTAGTATGGGCCGTATTTGGGCTGCCGTCTTCGTTTATCATAACATCGGAGTTGCCATGGTCTGCTATGATAATCGTGCTGTAGCCATTTGCCAGCGCTGTTGTTACCACGGCCTCAGCGCAGCGGTCAACCGTTTCGCAGGCAATTACGGCCGCTTCAAACACGCCTGTGTGCCCCACCATATCGGGGTTTGCAAAATTGAGACACACAAAGTCTACTTCCCCGCCCTGCAGCTCCGGAATAATGGCATTGGTAATATCACGGGCGCTCATTTCAGGTTGCAGGTCGTAGGTGGCTACTTTTGGAGAAGGACATAAAAGACGCTTTTCGCCTTCGAAGGTGGTTTCGCGACCTCCCGAAAAAAAGAAAGTTACGTGCGGATATTTCTCAGTTTCAGCTATCCTGATTTGCTTTCTCCCATGGTTTGCAAGCACCTCGCCAAGTGTGTTGTTCAGGTTGTCTTTGTCGTACAGTACCTTCACGTCTTTAAAGGTATCGTCGTAGTTGGTCATGGTAAGATAGTACAGCGAAAGCTTAGCCATTCCAAACTCGGGAAAGTCCTGCTGGGTTAGCGCCATGGTAATTTCGCGGCCACGGTCGGTTCGAAAGTTGAAACAAAGCACCACGTCACCCTCTTCAATCATTGCAAGCGGCTTTCCGCTAGCGTCGGTATGGATAATTGGCGTAATAAATTCGTCTGTCACGTTGGCGTCGTACGACTCCCGCACTGCCGCGAGCACATTGGTTGTTTTTTTGCCTTCGCCCTTTACCATGGCGTCGTAAGCTAGCTTCACACGCTCCCATCGCTTGTCGCGGTCCATTGCGTAATAGCGGCCGGTGACAGAGGCCACAACTCCTGTAGTGCCTGCCATATGGTTTTGCAGATCGGTGAGAAAACCGTGGCCTGATTTCGGATCGCAGTCGCGGCCATCGGTAAAAGCATGCACAAACACATTGCTAAGGCCATGGCTGTGGGCAAGCGAAAGCAGCCCTTTGAGGTGCGAAATGTGCGAATGAACCCCGCCATCGGACACCAACCCTATCAGGTGGATTTTCTTGTTGTTCTTTTTGCTGTATTCCAGCGCCTTTATAAGCGTCTCGTTGTCTCCCAGCGTGTTTTCTGTCACGGCTTTATTAAGCTTCACAAGGTCCTGGTATACCACACGGCCCGCTCCCAGGTTCATGTGCCCCACTTCGCTGTTTCCCATCTGGCCTTCGGGCAGGCCCACTGCCAAGCCTGAAGCATCCAGCTTGCTGTGGGGATATTTTTTATAAAGAGAATCAATAAATGGCGTATTGGCAGCCGCAATGGCAGAAACTTTCGGATTGGTGCCTAAGCCCCACCCGTCCAGGATCATGAGTATAACTTTCTTGTTCATAGCCGCAAATATACGCTTGTCGCCCTTTGTTTTGGAACAGTTGGAGCAATATGTTAGTTTCGCTGCAGTATGAATAAGCCATTTTTTGAAATCTCACCTTATTTTTTGATTAAGATTTTACTGGCTGCTACTTTCATTTTTGCTGAAATGAAAGCATTTGCGCAAACAAGGTATTCGTTTCCCAAAGATTTTGAAGAGGCAAAATCAATTGTTTTGGCTAAAGATTCTATATTTAGAGACAGCTTATCGACTTTGGAGCCTGCTCTCTTTTCAAAGCGAATTTTGCGTTCCAGAGGTTATAGAATAACCGGAAGTCCATATAAGGATAAGCGGTATACGGTAAAAGCAGCTAATAGAGTCGCAGGTGTTCATCGTAGTGGCAGGTCTAAAATAAAGGTCGCTCTGCGAAATGATAAGGTGGGTCCGTCGAAAATAACTTTTTACAAGGTTGTGAAACGGGATGAGCAGGTGATCAAAATGATTCTGCTCGAAGCACTTCCCGAAATTTACCCTGCTTATGAAAAACCAGCGTACATTAGGTTCGAATTTTCTATGGGCGAGGTTGTACGGGTCACGACATTGAATTTCCGGTTGCAGCCGCTGAGTATGCGGATATATTTAAAATACAAGTAGCTTGGCATAGTTTTGGTTAATGGTATTCGGATTATGAGAGTTCTTACACTATTTGTGTTGATTTTTTTAGCAGGAGGTGCTGCCTACAGTCAGTCTCAGGCTGATGTAATCGCTAATGTAAAAGCATCTATGAAGGCTGGTTCGTCCCGGGAACTGGTCAACTATTTTAACGATATAGTTTCTCTAAATGTAGACGGCCAAAAGTCGAACTATAGCAAAACACAGGCTGAGATCATCATGCGGGACTTTTTCAAAGCCAACCCGCCCACTTCCTTCGACTACATACACCAGGGAAATTCCAAAGAGGGGCTGCTTTATACAATCGGCCAATACACTCACCCCAATGGCACCTACCGCGTGTACATGCTGCTTAAATCCTTCAATGGTAAATATCTTGTCGATACGCTTGATTTGACCAAAGAGTAACCAGGCGCCTCCCCATCCTCCTTCCTTTTCAGCAATTATTTAGATTGGCTCCAAATTCTAATTAATTAGTATGCATGCATACTAATTTCTGTAAATCCTTTTTTATCTTCGAAAGTGTAATAACGAACAACCGAAAGAGCGAAATGCCTGAACCCGGAGAGACAGAAAATAAAAAAGCCCCGATATTTACCGGGGCTTTGGGTGTGGTGCTGAGTGGACTCGAACCACCGACTCACGGATTTTCAGTCCGATGCTCTACCACCTGAGCTACAGCACCCTCTGAAAAGAGAGCACAAAAGTATGGATTTAATAGTTTGTTCCAAAAATATTTTAAAAAATTACAAGGATAATTAACCCTGGCATGATCTATCTTTCTCAAATTGCTTTTCTTCTTATCGCGGCAATGGCTTCATTCTTTCTTTTCAGAAGAATCAGGCTGATACGTAACGGTATACTGCTCGGCTTGCCTGAAGACCGCAGCGATCGACCGGCTGAGCGCTGGAAAAAGCTGCTCCTGATAGCTTTTGGCCAGAAAAAGATGTTTAAAAAGCCTCTCCCTGCGTTATTTCACTTCTTTATTTACGCAGGATTTCTGATCATAAATCTGGAGGTGCTGGAGTTTGTACTGGACGGGATATTCGGAACACACAGGCTGTTCGCGCCTTTTCTGGGTGGTTTCTATAATGTGGCTATCAATTTTTTTGAGGTACTGGCGCTGGCCGTTTTAGCAGCATGTGTTGTATTTCTGGCCAGGAGAAACATGACACGGGTGCCGCGACTCACGCAAAAGGAACTCAATGGCTGGCCGGTACTGGATGCCAACCTAATACTAATAATAGAGGGCGTACTTATGCTGGCTATTTTTACCATGAATGCTACTGACCAGCTGCTACAGGCGAGGCTGCCCGAAGCATATCCTCAAACCGGCACACTGTGGATAAGTTCATTGTTGATGCCGCTGTTCGAGGGGCTGTCCGATACTGCCCTGGTAGTGGCAGAGCGCATTGCGTGGTGGTTTCACATCATCGGTATTTTTGCCTTTGCCATTTATGTTACCTACTCGAAACACCTTCACATTTTCATGGCGTTTCCCAACACCTATTACTCAAATCTGAATCCGAAAGGAAAGTTTGAGAATATGGCGGTAGTAACCAACGAGGTGAAAATGATGCTTGGGCTGCCCGGGGCGGATCACGCTACGCCGCCAGCGGAAGTTGGAAGATTTGGAGCCAAAGATGTGACTGACCTGACGTGGAAAAATTTGATGGACGCCTACTCGTGCACAGAGTGCGGGCGCTGTACTGCCGAATGCCCCGCCAACAAAACAGGAAAAAAACTTTCGCCCCGCAAAATAATGATGGACACAAGAGACCGGGCCGAGGAAATTGTTTACAACAGAAGCAAGGGGCAGGATACGACCGCTGACGGAAAGTCGTTGTTTGGCGACTATATTACCAAAGAAGAAATAAATGCCTGCACTACTTGCAATGCCTGCACGGAAGCGTGTCCGGTAAATATTGATCCCCTCAATATTATAATGAAGCTAAGGCAGTACCAGGCGATGGAGGAATCGGGCTCTCCCGCCAGCTGGAATGCCATGTTTTCAAATATGGAAAACAACTTTGCCCCCTGGAAATTTTCACCTTCCGATCGTTTCAATTGGGCCAACGACTTGAAAGATAAATCCTGATACGACAAAATGGAATATAAAATACCAACCATGGCCGATATGGCCTCTAGTGGCGAAATGCCGGAGATACTCTTCTGGGTGGGCTGTGCCGGCTCATTCGACGACCGTTATAAGCGGGTAACTCAGGCTTTTGTAAAAATTCTTAATCACGCGGGTATAAAATTCGCCGTGCTTGGGCCGGAGGAAGCGTGCACCGGTGACCCTGCCAAAAGAGCAGGTAATGAGTTCCTGTTTCAGATGCAGGCAATGGCCAACATACAGGTGCTGAATGGCTACGAAGTGAAAAAGATAGTGACGGCCTGTCCCCATTGCTTCAACACCATTAAAAACGAATACCCAAACCTTGGCGGCTCGTATGAGGTAATTCACCACTCAACCTTTCTGCAGCAATTGATCAACGAGGGCAGGGTAAAAGTGGAAGGGGGCGACTTTAAGGGTAAAAAGATCACCTACCACGACTCCTGCTACCTTGGGCGCGCCAACGGCATTTACGAGGCGCCGCGCCAGGTAATAGCCGCACTCGATGCCGAGCTTGTTGAAATGAAGCGCTGCCGCACCACCGGGCTGTGCTGTGGAGCCGGTGGTGCGCAAATGTTTAAAGACGCAGAACCAGGCAAAAAAGAAATAAACGTGGAGCGTACGGAAGAGGCCCTTGGAACAGGCGCTGAAGTGATTGCCGCGGCATGTCCCTTTTGCATGACAATGCTGTCGGACGGTGTTAAGAACAAAGAAAAGGAGACGCAGGTTAAAGTGCTCGATATTGCCGAGCTTATTGTAACTTCTCAAAAATAGATGCTGTTGCCAGTTAAGGAACTTTAAGCATGTACTGATAATTTAATACTGTATGCGCTCCTTTTCTGCCGCGCACTGTATATTTACCTAAAAAACCAGACATGTTCGTTCCTTTTAATGAGATGAAAGACTCAAGCAGGCTTTGGGTCTACCAGTGCAGCCGCACGCTAACCAACGACGAAGCCGGCTACGTGGCTGCATCTCTTGAAGCGTTTCTCTCCGAATGGAAAGCCCACGGCCAGCCCCTCTTGTGTTCATTTTTGTTGCAGCAAAATATGTTTCTGGTCCTGGCTGTGGATGAGGATGCATACGGTGCTTCGGGCTGTAGTATCGATGCTTCAGTGCATGCCTTGCAAACGATCCAGCAAAAGATTGGAGTTGACTTCTTTGGCCGGGATTTTGTGGTTTTCAATGTGGGAGGTGAGCTGCTTAAAGCCAGGCTGCAAGAACTGAAAGAGATGGCGGCAAAAGGCGAAATAGCACCCGAGACCCCTGTATACAACACTTTGGTTGATAGAAAAAGTAAGCTTGGTAGCGAGTGGTTGGTGCCGGCAGGTTCTACCTGGCTCAAGCGATATTTTAGAGCAGTTAATACCTTTCAATAAGGACATTCGTTAAATTGAATGTTTGATTTACACAGTATTAGTATATCAGAAAACGGATGGTGCCGAACCATTCCTAAATGGATTCAAAAACAAAATCACCTATGAGTAGCACCCAAACACGCTTTTGGCGGGGTTTCTATATGGTATTGATGTCGGGATTGATTCTTACTTCGGCATGTAATCTTTCCAAAAATGCCAGCAAATCTTTTGAGAACGGGGAGTATGACATAGCGATCGACCAGTACCAAAAATTGTTGAGTAAGAATGAAAACGACCCTGATCTGAATTTCAAGCTGGCGGAGGCCTATAAAAAGTCGAATAAGATCGGCCAGGCTGCCCCTTATTACTATGCTTCCATTAAAAATGGGATTGACGAAGAAATGGCCTGGTTTAACTATGCGCAGGCGCTCAAAGCAAATGGAAAATATGGTGAGGCAAAGGATGCCCTGAACGACTACTTGCAGAAGGCATCGAATCCGGCGGTTATTAAACTAGCTGAATCTGACCTGAGTGGCCTTGAAAACCTCCCCATGCTTAAAGACAGTGAATCGTACTACAGAGTAAAGAATCTCGACGCGATAAATACACCTGCAGCGGAGTATAGCCCGGTGTATAACAAAGGTGAACTGTACTTTACCTCAAACAGAGACGGTGGAAAAATATATAAGGCCACAGGTACGGGCTTTACCGATATTTACAGCGTGCGAAGCAGGGGGGCTGTGGTAGAATTGCCAACACTGAAGCCCCTTGATGAAATAATTAACGACCCGGGGGTGAATGAAGGCTCGGTTACCTTCTCGGCAGATGGCTTCACGATGATCTTCGCGAAAGGCAACAGCGGGAAAAGCAGTGATACTGAGCAGATCAACCTCTACTTTACCCGCTACCGAAACGGCCGCTGGTCTAATCCCAGGCCGCTGAATATAAACGACCCTGCGGCTTGGGACAGTAGCCCCGCGCTGAGCCCCGACGGCAGCACCCTCTACTGGGCCTCTGACAGGCCCGGGGGTTTTGGGGGTAGCGACATTTACTCTGCAACCGTGAACAACCGTGGCCGATGGGTAGATGTGAGAAACCTCGGCCCCGAAATTAATACGCCGGGAGACGAGGCCTTTCCTTACGCTGCAGAAGATGGGTCGTTATATTTTTCGTCCGATGGGCACCCCGGTCTCGGGCGGCTCGACATTTTTGTGGCAAAACGGCGGGGTGGCGCTATGAGAGTGGAAAACCTGGGAGCGCCCATGAACTCCGAAGGAGATGACTTCGGCATTTACCTCTTCAATGTAAGCCGCGGTTTTTTTAGCAGTAACCGGACAGGAGGCAAGGGCGACGACGACATCTACACCTTTGTAAATGACGACCCGAATCTTAAAATTGTTAATTTCTATCTCGCCGGAACCACCGTTACCACTAAGGAAGACGGTAGCGAGGAAATACTAGGAAACACTAAGGTGAGGCTGTTGGATGTGGATGGCGATAAGCTGATAAGTGAAGCGTTTACGGGAGAGGATGGATCGTTTAAATTCCAGGTTTTTGGAGAGGAGAACTACTACCTGGTGGCCGAGAAACCGGATTTTTTTACTACCCGAACCGATTTTTCTACTGTTGGAAAGTCGCCGGATCTTAAGACGCTTACAGAGCAGATTACCAACATTACGTTCGAAACAAAAATCAACCTTAACAGGATTGAAGTACTGAAACCCATTGTGCTTGAAAACATCTACTACGACCTCGACAAGGCCGACATTCGTCCGGATGCTGCCATCGAGCTCGATAAGTTGGTTCAGCTGATGAGGGATAATCCCGAAATAGAAATCGAGCTTTCGTCCCATACCGACGACAGAAATACCGATGCCTACAACGAAGATCTCTCCCAGCGAAGGGCAAAATCGGCTGTACAGTATCTCATTACCCAGGGAATAAGCAAAGATCGCATGACCGCCAAAGGCTATGGTGAGTCGCAGTTGATTATTAAAAATGCCCAATCCGAAGAGGAGCACCAGGTAAACAGGCGCACCGAATTTCGAGTGACTAAATACGATAAAAGCAAATTTGTAATTGACGAAGAGAATACGGCCAACCCCGAAGAGGACGAGTTTGACAGGTACTTTAAAAGAGGGAACGGAAGTGGCCTAGAATAACCAGACACTGTGGAAACGCTCAAAATTTTTCTTCTGCCGTCCGAGCCCGTTTATACGAGGATAAAAGAAATAAAGACTCGTTTAAGAGACGAGATAGGCAACTATTTCTATTGGGATTATGAACCTCATATTTCGCTCGTCTACCTGAAGGTAAGCGACAATGGAGATCATCTGCCGGCTGTGTCAGACCTTGTGGATGGCCTTGTTCGAAACACCCCAACATTTGACGTTACCCTGAACAAAATTATGGCCCCGGGCAGAGGGATTATTTTTGTTGATATAGAAAAGTCGCTGCCGCTCCGGAGCCTTACCAACCAGCTTTTTCTTGAATTGCGAGACTACCTCAAAACAAAGCAGGTGCCCATTGGAGACTTGGAAAAGTATTTGAAGCATCACATTACCATAGGCAATTATATAAAAGGTGAGAAGTATGCCGTGGCAGCCAAATTTTTGGAGAAGGAGAAGCTTCCCGCCTCATTTGAAGCTAGCAGGATTGTGGTGTACAGAGAGGACCCCGCCACCCGGAAAAATCATTTAATCCGGGAGATTGGCATAACGGGCTAAAACCATTTCATGCATTTTATATCTTTGCCCCATGAACGAGAGATACCTTCAAAGGGGCGTATCGGCCGACAAGGAAGATGTGCACCGGGCCATTTCCAAATTAGACAAAGGTCTTTTTCCTGCGGCTTTCTGTAAAATAGTGCCTGACCTCCTTGCCAACGACCCTGAGTGGTGCAACATTATGCACGCCGATGGCGCAGGCACAAAATCTTCTCTCGCATATTTGTACTGGAAAGAAACCGGCGACCTTAGTGTGTGGAAAGGCATTGCGCAAGACGCCGTGATAATGAATACCGACGACTTGCTCTGTGTGGGAGCCACAGATAATATCCTGCTTTCCTCCACAATCGGCCGCAACAAAAATAATATCCCGGGCGAAGTAGTATCTGCCATTATTAACGGAACAGAGGAGGTGTTGGAGCTTCTCAGAAGCCATGGCATGAATATCATGCTCACAGGCGGGGAAACCGCCGACGTTGGAGACCTTGTGCGCACGGTAATTGTAGATAGCACAGTTATAGCCCGGATGAAGCGTTCGGAGGTTATTACTACGGAAAAAATACAGCCGGGCAATGTGGTCGTTGGGCTCGCCTCTTTTGGACAGGCGATCTACGAAGCCAGCTACAACGGCGGAATGGGCAGCAACGGCTTGACCTCGGCGCGCCACGATGTATTCCAAAAAGCCTACGCCGACCAGTACCCGGAATGCTTTGACCCGGCCGTTTCAAGAGACCTGATTTTCTCCGGAAAGTATAAAGTAACAGACAAGATTGCCGGCTTACCTGTAGACATGGGTAAGCTGGTGCTTTCGCCCACGCGCACCTACGCTCCTGTAATGATGGAAATCTTCCGGCAGTGCAGGCCACAAATAGCTGGAATTATCCACTGTAGCGGTGGTGCGCAAACCAAAGTGTTGCATTTTCTTTCGCGAAACCATGTAATTAAGAATAACCTTTTTGAAACACCTCCGCTTTTCCGCATCATTCAGGAAGAGAGCGGCACAGCCTGGAAAGAAATGTATAAGGTGTTTAACATGGGCCACCGCATGGAAATATATACCGACACAAAAACAGCAGACGCCATAATCGAAATTGCGGGTTCGTTTGGCGTAGAGGGGCGGATAATTGGCGAAGTTAAACCCTCGGAGCAGCCGAAAGTGACGATTGCAGGCATCCATGGCACCTTTGAGTACACCAAATAAGCGGTGGGGCAGAAATTGCCGCTAAATTCGGATTTTCAGCAAAAGTATTAAGACGGCAATGACACCCGTAGATACCCACAGGCTGCCGCTAACTAAAAGTACGATAACAAATAGCAGCAGGTAGTATAGCGGGAACATCACCAGTGCCAATCCGAATTTTACAGAGCCTACAAATTTTTCGTCTTTGATTTTTTTCTTTATAATATTCCGGAGAAGGGCCAGCACCGGCCAGTGAAGCAACTCCGCCAGCAGGTTTAGTCGTTTTTTCCGTTTTTTTTTGGCTGCCGGCCTTTCTTTGACGTCGACAGCTTCAAAAAACTCAGGAGAAGTAAGTTCGTGGCCACTTAGCCCGGCATGGTCAAACCAATACCTTTCGTCGTCGAGGTCTTCGATGTGGATCATCTCTTTCCTTAAGGCATCACTTACAGCAGTAGTAAGCTCCTGAAGACCTTTGGGCTGATTTTCCAGATACGTTTCTTTGAAATCCAGCACTCTTAGCGGCTTGCCGAAACGCATGTGTATGCCCTTATCGAAGCTATAGTAGTGCTCGTAGTTTAGCCCCAGCGGCACAACGTAAATTTCTTTTTCAAAGGCAGATTCTTCCGCCGTTTGGAAGGCAATGCGGGCCATTCCTTTAGAAAGCGGCCTGAGCAGCCGCCGGCATACCTGGTTGGCCTCAGGAAACAACAGCAGGCAGCCATCGTCGTTCAGCAGTTTGCTGCAGCGGTCGAAAATTTCTTCGTTTTTGCCCAGGTTCTCTTTACCGTCCCGCTGGCGATACACAGGCCACATGTGGAGGCTGTAAAGAATGCGCTCTATTAGTCCTTTCTTGAATACGTCGGATCTAACCAAAAAATGGATTGAACGAGGCTGAAAACAGGCCGGAATAATAGCATCCAAAAACGAGTTCTGGTGATTGGGCGCAAAAATAAC
Organism: uncultured Imperialibacter sp.; assembly: GCA_965651695.1. Lineage (GTDB taxonomy): Bacteria > Bacteroidota > Bacteroidia > Cytophagales > Cyclobacteriaceae > Imperialibacter. The sequence goes on from CBFGTI010000071.1 coordinate 17,556, forward strand.
GGGTTTGCCGATGGGAATATTCTCCAGGCCTGAAACCTTAAAAGGCCGGTAAAAGAACCAAAGAGCGACCCGCACAAAGGGCCGGATAATGAAATAAAGCATGCAGTAACTATTAATCAGGAAGAAGTTGACCACACATAGGTTATAGCCAGACCAGAGATCATGTGCCAAATTCCCCACCACGCAGCAACGAGCGCCATTCCTCCCATTCCATCAAAAAAAGTAAATATGAGTAAAAGACCCAAACCAGAGTTTTGAATACCTGTTTCTATTGCGATAGTCCGCCGGTCGGGTCCTTGCAGACCTGTAAACCGGGCCAGCAGATAGCCTCCACCGAGGGCAATTCCGTTGTGGACAAACACCAGTGCTATTACCAGATAGATGTAGTCCATGAAGATCTTGTAATTGGCGGCCAATGCACCTACCACAAAAAGCGCAAATATACCTAAAGAGATTTTCCTAAAAAAAGGACCGTATTTTGAGCTCCACGCGGGGGCCTTTTTTCTTGCCCACATGCCGGCCATCAGCGGAAGTCCAAGTATGAGAAACACTGTAACGAAGACATCACCCACCGATAAGTTAACTTTGGTGAGCAGCCCCGCAGTAGGAGCATAAGCACCTGCCCAAAAGGATAAATTAAGTGGTGTAAAAACAATAGCTCCAACGGTAGATATCGCGGTAAGCGTTACCGAGAGAGCTACATTTCCTTTAGCCATGAAGGAGAAGAAATTTGAGACGTTGCCCCCGGGACATGCAGCCACGAGCATCATGCCCAACGCCAGGCTGGGGGCGGGCTTCCACGCCACAATGAGTAGATAGGTAAGAAAGGGCAGCAGAAAGAACTGCGACAGCACGCCCACAAATGCGGCTTTTGGAAATGTTATTACCCGCCTGAAGTCGGCTGTGGTGAGCTCAATGGCCACGCTAAACATAATAAATGCCAGCAGCACATTGAGAAGCCATGCCGACCCCTGGTTAAAATTGAGCTGTATACTGTCGATTCCTTCCAACTTCGAAGTTTTGAAGGCCGGAAGTTAGCAAGAATTAGTCAATCAGCTTTAATATCCTTTTGGCCTTATAATCCTCTTCATTTACAGGATCTACGATCAGCACATCGCCCACCTGCGCCAAACAAAGCACCTTTGAAATCGATACCTCGTAGAGCGGGTTTTTGTAAAGCGGATTGTGGAGAATCTGACCATTTCGTCTGAGGTACACTCTGAAGGGGATGGGTATTTCGCTGCCTGACCCAGGCTTACCCTGCACAACTGAGAGAATACCCCAGCTTTTGGTAGAGAAAAAAGCAATATCCATTGGCGTGGCGTTTAGCAGCAGGCAGTTCACATGAATATTGGTGTGTTTTCCAGCCTCATTCCGATCAAACTCATTGTCTTGCCTTATCTGCACCCGCCTTGCTTCGAGATACTCCTCCGAATATGGCATGAGCTGATGTATTGGTTGAGCATAGCCGGATGCGCACAGTAGCATCAGCAACCAAAGCAATTTTGTCTTAATCATTACCTTAACTGTTTATGCCAAACCTAATGCGGGTGGATGCTTGCTGTGGTAAACCAACTGTAAAAAGAGTGTAAACGTGTGTAAATCGTTGCGCTGGTCACAAGTGAAAGCGTTAATTTTGAAGAGATGAAGCTGCTAATCATGAGTGTTTTTGCAGGGATAGCCTCCCTGGCTGCGGGGGTCTTCCTTTTGGATGCGGGGAGAGAACCTGGCATAACCCCGCAGGAAGCAGTAATAGTTATGAGAAATGTAGGCCACCATGTGTTGCAGGCTGCGGGAGATTCTACTTCGAGGGTGCTGCCGGTGCACGATCTCGGCGAACACACCTACCTGATCCGGTTTGAGAGCCCGTTTACATTTGAACCCGACTCCCTGGTAGAGGTGATACGCAGAAGCATACAGCAGGGGCCGGGTCGTAGCATTGCGCAGGCTGCCTACACTGTGAACGTGCTGAAATGCGTGGGTGAGGAAGTTGTTTACGGATACCAGATAGCAGGTAGAGCGGAAAACACGCTGGTGCCGTGTCGTGGCAGAGTGCAGCCCAGGGACTGCTACATGATCCGCATTAGCTTTCAACAGCCATCAGCATTTACATTTAAAGCCGGCTTGCAAGTTCTGTCGGGTTTTTTGGCTGCAGCGGTCTTGTTTGTAGGTTTTAGCTATGCACAAAAGGCAAGACAAAGGCCTAAACACGGCGACGCACCTGTAGCAATTGGCAAATACAATTTTAGCTTTGGGCAGCGAACATTAGCTAAAGGCTCGTCAGCTGTAGAACTGACGGCGAAGGAGGCTAAATTGCTTCGGCTTTTTGCTAACCACCCCAACGAGGTGCTAGAACGGGACCGTCTGCTTAAAGAGGTGTGGGAAGACGAGGGCGTTTTCGTTGGCCGGAGCCTTGACATGTTTGTATCGAAGCTTCGCAAAAAATTGCAAGACGATCCGTCGGTAAAAATCCAGAACGTTCACGGTAAGGGTTACAAGTTGTGTTTAGACTAACGGCCGGCACTGGCGTAGATTAATCGGATTTTTTTTGGTAAGTTTTAAATCCATTTTGTTTTTTGTTCGTCTACTTCTTTGTAGTGAACCAACGCGGTATTTTTTAGCTCCGCATTTAACCTTATAGCTTTAGTCGGAAATATGTCTAAATCGAAAGTAACCCTAGGCCAGGCGTTTAAAGAGTTTATTTGGCCGCGCCGAAAAATTGTGGCAATTGGACTTATCCTTATCGTGATAAGCCGCCTGGCCAGTCTCGTGCTTCCCGGCGCCAGTAAGTACCTTGTCGATAACGTAATTGTGGAGCAAGATATGGAAATGCTTAAGCTCCTGCTTTGGGCGGTTTCGGGCGCTATATTAATACAGGCCATCACGTCTTTTTTGCTTACCCGGCTGTTGAGCGTGGAGGCGCAACTGCTGATCTCCAAACTAAGAGCGCAGGTGCAGCAAAAAATACTTTCACTGCCAATCAGCTACTTCGACAATAACAAGTCCGGCGCTCTGGTGTCGCGGGTAATGACGGACGTTGAGGGTGTACGCAACCTCGTAGGCACTGGTTTGGTGCAGTTGGTCGGCGGCACACTCACCGCTATTCTTTCCCTTTTTCTTTTGATCAGGATAAGCCCGATGATGACACTATACGTACTGGTTCCGGTGGGTATTTTCGCCTTTGTAGCACTAAAGGCCTTTGGCTACATCCGCCCGATTTTTCGGGAGCGGGGGATCATTAACGCTGAGGTTACGGGCAGGCTTACGGAGACCTTAAACGGCGTGCGGGTGATCAAAGGCTTTAACGCCGAACAGCAGGAGAACACTACCTTTGAGAGAGGAGTTGAGCGGCTGTTTCTGAACGTCAAAAAAAGCTTAACATCCACCGCGTTGGTTACAAGCTCGTCTACCTTTCTGCTTGGAATGGCGTCTACAGGCATTATGGGAATAGGCGGCTACCTGATCATAGAAGGCGACATGACCTTTGGCGATTTTATCTCTTTCACGCTTTACCTCGGCTTTATGATTGCGCCAATCGTGCAGATGAGCAACATTGGCAGTCAGCTTACCGAGGCATTTGCCGGGCTGGACCGCACCGAGGAGATCATGAACATGCAACCGGAGGATGTACCGGATGAAAGGCCCATTCAATTGGCCGACATAAAAGGCGACTATAAGTTTGAGGATGTGTCGTTTTCCTATGAGGAAGGGAAGGAGGTAATTCATAACATCAGCTTTGAAGCACCCGCGGGCTCTGTTACAGCACTGGTGGGTACATCCGGATCTGGTAAAACTACAATCGCCGGTCTTGCTGCTACTTTTCTCACGCCGAAAAGCGGCCTGATAACGCTCGATGGCCAGGATCTGTCGAAAGTGAGCCTCAAGAGTTTTCGCAGGTACCTGGGTGTGGTGCTGCAGGACGACTTCCTGTTTGAAGGCACTATAAGAGAAAATATACTTTTCCCCCGCCCCCATGCTACCGAAGAGCAGGTGCTGAAGGCGGCCCGGGCAGCTTATGTTACCGAGTTCACCGATCGTTTTGAGAAAGGCCTGGATACACTCATCGGCGAGCGTGGTGTAAAGCTTTCGGGCGGTCAGCGGCAGCGTATCGCTATTGCGAGGGCCATTTTGGCCGACCCAAAAATTATTATTCTGGATGAAGCCACTTCTAATCTCGATACCGAAAGTGAGGCGCTCATTCAAAAAAGTTTGGCAGAGCTGATGAAAGACCGCACTACTTTTGTAATTGCTCACAGGCTTAGTACCATCAGGCAAGCCACGCAGATACTGGTAATTGAGCACGGTAAAATTGCTGAGCGCGGCACTCACCAGGAACTGATTGATTTGCAGGGGCGGTATTATGAGCTGTACACTTACCAGGCAAGAATTTAAAGCGCAGAGGTATTTTTTAAAGTCGAAAATGGTGTTCCGGAGGGCACATCAAACACTCTTGAGCAGGGTATTATGAAGACAATTGGATTGATAGGCGGAATGAGCTGGGAATCCTCTGCCGTTTATTATGAGCTAATCAACAGAAAAGTGAATCGCTTGCTGGGCGGATTTCATTCGGCCAAATGTATCCTCCACTCGGTCGACTTCGCGGAAGTAGAAAAACTGCAGCACGAAGCCAATTGGAGCGAATTAGACGCGATGATGGCTGATGCGGCCAGGAAACTGGAACTGGCAGGTGCCGGCATGGTGGTATTGTGTACCAATACCATGCATTTGTGCAGCGGGGCAATAGAAGCGGCAGTTACCGTCCCCTTTTTGCATATAGCCGCCGCAACAGGCGAAGAAATTTCTAAAAGAAAAATAAAAAGGGTTGGGCTGCTTGGTACAAAATTTACCATGGAGAAAGACTTTTATAAGGCCATGCTAAGGGAAAGCTATGGCATAGAAGTAGTGATCCCGGACGATGAGGACAGGCAATCGGTGCATGACGTCATCTACCGGGAGCTGGTTCATGGCAACATCAGAGATGAGTCGAGGAGGCTTTACCAGTCGATTATTAAAAAGCTGGTGAATAAAGGGGCAGAGGGCGTGGTGCTGGGGTGCACGGAAATTCCTTTGTTGATCTCAGCCAACGACGTTGACATACCCGTGTTTGATACAACAACTATCCATGCAGAAAAAGCTGTAGACTGGGCTTTAGCCGATTAAGAGTGGGCTGCCGCTATGCCGCCGGGCCAGATCACTGCATCCAGGGCCACATCGTGAGACTCTGCGTACGGGATGAGGTCAAGCGGTGGCGAAAGCGATAGACCCACCCGTTTTACCCGTGCAGGCAGGCCAGCCAAAAAGGCATCGTAGAACCCTTTGCCGTAGCCAATCCGGTTGAGTTGCAAGTCAAAAACGACCAGGGGCACAAACACGAGTGTGCATGCCGCAGCTTCGGCTACTTCGGCTCCTACCGGCTCGGGAATGCCCCATTTGCTTTCCTGCAATTTCGTGTCGACTGCTAGCCACACGTGCCGGAGCTCATTTTTTTTGGTATCGGTGATGGTGGTAACTGTGCGGATGTGTTGCGCCCAAAGCCAGTGAATGATGGGCCAGGTGTTTACCTCTTTAAATTTTTGAATAGGTAAAAAAATGTGAACCGGCCCTTCTGCAATATCGCCGCGCAATTTTTTTACTCCTGCCAGCAACAGCTCATTTCTCCTCGAAAATTCTTCAGGGATTAACGTGATACGTTTTTCCAGATAGGTTTTCCTGAGTGTTTCCTTATTCATTGGCTTTATTCTTCCATGAAAATATGGAAGGAAAAGTCAAATGCATCAAAACCGTTGAGGAATTGCTGGAGAACAGCTGGGTTGGTGAGATAAAAGTTAAGGAAGTTATCGTGCCGTTCCTGAAGCCCTCCCCCCGGGAAAAGCTTTTCCTTTATGTTTTCAATCTGCCCAATAGCGGTCGATTGGTTGTGTTCCTCAGCTTTTTGAAGTTTTTTCTCCATTCCCTCAAACTCCTGAAGCAGGCGGGTTTCCTGTTTGCCCATATAGCCTTCCAGCGTTTTGTCTATGGCTATTGCTTTGGCTTTTACCTGCTGCATAAGGTTGACGAAAGCTGCTTTTTCTTCGGCAAGCAACAGGTCGTTTTCGCTATGTTCTCTTACATATTTCTTGCGAATTTCGTGGATTTCGAGAAATAGCTCCTTTAGCTGCAAGCCCAGCTTTTCGATCTTACCTGCCAGGTTTTTTTGCACTACCAGTCCAAAATTGCGCGGCATAAGCATGGGCAGCGGCAGGTTATAATGATCGAAAACCGATTTCAGCTGAAGCCAGTACGCTACCTCTGCGGGGCCACCTACGTAAGCCAGGTTAGGTAAAATTACCTCCTGGTAAACAGGCCGCATAACCACATTGGGGCTAAACTTCTCGGGGTGTTTCTCCAGGAGGTTCCACAGCTCCTCGCGGTTAAAGGTCAGATCCGTGTTTTTTACGCCAAACCCACCGTCTTTTTCTACTATCCTTTCGCGGTGGATGCTGTTGAGATAGAAAAAGTTAATCTCGCGGGGAAAGATTTGTGTTTTGTAGCCAAGCTCGTCCAGCCGCCTGGATGTTTCTTCAACCAGCTTTCCTGAAATGTGGCTTTCGATATCCTGTTTTACCACGGGAGCAAAAAGCTTTTTCAGTTCCGGATGGTCGCCGTCAACCACCACCAGCCCCTCGTGCCCAAACAGCTCGTTCACATAGTACCGCACGGCATCTGCCAGGTTGCTGTGGTCGAGGTAAGCTTTTTCAAACATGGGAATTCGCTCGGGGAGCTCGTCCAGCACCACGTTGAGCGACTGAGGCATAAACCTGCCCACGGCACCTTTTTGATCAGTTTGCCAGCTGAATTTTTTGCCGTACAAGTAAAAATAGCTGATCTCCTCGAAGTCGTGATCTTCCGAAGCCATCCAGTATACGGGCACAAACCGGTAGCCGGGGTATTTGGCCTTCAGGGCTTTGCAGGCATTTATTACCGTTATTATTTTGTAGATGAAGTACAGCGGCCCGGTAAAGATGTTGAGCTGATGGCCCGTAGTAATGGTAAAAGTTTTGTCGTCGATCAGGCCGTGCACATTCTCCCGCAGCATGGGCGACATATCGAGAGCGCCATACTGCTGATTCAGCACCTTCTCCAGTATAAGCCGGCTAGCCCTGGAGAAGCCCTGTTTCAGAGCAATCTGCTTTTCAAAGTTCTCTACCGCAGGGAAGTGCTGGTAAAACGGTTTCAGGCTATCTTTTTGCGACAAATAATCCAAAAAAATAGGAGAGAACTGCCCAGTCTCTCCTAAGGAAATTTTTTCTACTCTCATCTTTGGTTACAGCAGTTCTCCAAACAAATCGAATTCAGCGGCATCATATATTTTAACCGTGGCAAAATCGCCAATTCGTAAATAGTTTTGTTTTCCATCAATTATCACTTCATTATCAACTTCCGGTGAATCGAATTCGGTACGTCCTATGAAATTACCACCTTCTTTTCTATCCACCAATACCTTATAGGTTTTGCCAATCTTCTCTTGATTTAGCTGGTAAGAGATGGCTTCCTGAACCTCCATAACGGCATTGGCCCGTTCTTGTTTAACATTTTCAGGAATATTGTCTTCAAATGTATGTGAGTGGGTGTTTTCTTCGTGTGAGTAGTTGAATACGCCCAGCCTGTCGAACCTTGCTTTTTGAACAAAATCGATCATTTCTTCAAAATCTTCCTCGGTTTCCTGTGGATGCCCGGCTATCAGGGCGGTTCGTATGGCTATGCCCGGCACTTTGGTGCGCATGGTGGCCAGCAGCTCCTCGGTTTTTTCCCTGGTAATACCGCGCCGCATCAGTTTCAGCATTTTGCTCGAAGCATGTTGCAGCGGAATGTCGAGGTAATTGCAGATGTTGGGGCGGTCGGCCATTACATCGAGCACATCGAGGGGGAATCCGGCCGGAAAAGCATAGTGCAGCCTTATCCAGTCAATTCCTTCCACATCTGACAAGTGCTTAAGTAGGTCCGACAGGTTTCTTTTTTTATAGAGGTCCAGGCCGTAATAGGTAGAATCCTGTGCTATCAGCAGCAGCTCTTTGGTACCGTTCCTGGCCAGGTTTTTGGCTTCTTTTACCAGCTCTTCAATGGGCCTGGAAACATGCCCGCCTCGCATGAGCGGAATAGCGCAGAATGAACATGGCCTGTCGCACCCTTCTGAGATCTTCATGTAAGCATAGTGAGCCGGGTTGGTCAGAATTCGCTCGCCCACGAGCTCATGTTTGTAGTCGGCCTTAAATTTTTTCAGAAGGCGGGGCAAATCCCTCGTGCCAAAAAAAGCATCTACTTCCGGTATTTCCAGCTCAAGATCGTCTTTATACCGCTGGGAGAGGCAACCAGTAACGTATACTTTTTCAACTAACCCTTCTTTTTTGGCTTCAACATAGCGCAGTATAGTGTCGATCGACTCCTGCTTTGCATTGTCGATAAAGCCACAGGTATTGATAATTACAACATTGGAATCGTCGTCCTGCGATTCATGCACTGCATTTATCTGGTTTCCCCTCAGCTGGGTAAGCAACACTTCAGAGTCCACCAGGTTTTTGGAGCAGCCCATGGTTACTATATTAACCTTCTCTTTCTTTAGTCCTTTGGTTTTCAATCTTATGCCCGGTAAAATGAGTTTTTGTAAGTCGGCTTGCAAGTTAACAAATTCCGGTGGCGTTGGTTCCGACAATATTTTGAAACGCTGTTTTCTTGGTTAAATAAATGCTCAACACCTCAAGTGTTTTCAAGGCGAATACATTTTCTTATCTTTGATCGCTGGAATGAGAAACATCGTAGCAAAGAAGACTCTTAAAGAGTTTTGGAAAATTCATCCGGATAGTGAGGAATACCTCAAAACATGGTTTAAGGTAGCTATGCAGTCGTCGTGGCAAAGTAGCAATGATGTTAAAAAACAATTTGGGAGTGCCAGCATAGTGGGTGCCAGCCGGATCGTTTTTAATATATGCGGAAACAAATACAGGCTCGTTGTTAAGTTCAATTATGAAATGCAATGGGGCTGGATCCGATTTATAGGTACGCATGAAGAATATGACAAAGTAGACGCACAAAGGGTATGATTGACATAAAACCGGTAAGAACGGAAAAAGAATATGAGGATGCTTTGGAGAGGCTCGAGGCATTATTTGATTATCCAAAGGGGACCAAAGAGAATGATTTGGCAGAAATACTTGTCACATTAATAGATAAATACGAATCGGAACATTATCCGATTGATGCTCCGGATCCCATAGAAGCTATAAAAATCAGAATGGATGAAATGGACCTTCATCAAAAGGACCTGATGAAGATGATAGGAGCAAAAAGTAGAGGAACAATTTCCAATATTTTGAACAGGCGTAGACCTCTAACCCTTCCGGTTATCCGCGCAATCGGTCCAAAGTTGGGGCTCTCCTTTGATATTTTGGTTAAGGAGTACAAAGTGGGCGTATAAGACAATAGCTGTTAATATTGTGATTCTTTTGAGAATGAAAGTAAGGGATTCAGATTGGTGGACGTGGCTACTATTTCTCTTCTTCGGCTGCGTCGCATGTACGCCCGACCCGTCTTGCAGCGATATTTATATACCCGCTGTTCTGGCTGGATTCTACGAAATGGACGAGAACGGCAATCCTGTGCAGCAGCAACTTTTTTTTGACTCGATTTATGC
>CBFGTI010000072.1:0-27002 GCA_965651695.1 uncultured Imperialibacter sp.
CCAGCTCGTCCATTTCATCCTTATGGTATACATATAGAAAATGTCCAAATTCATGAAAAAACAGAGGTAAGTATAAGAGGCTGTGCTGTGAGGAGATTGGAAGGAAATATATTATAGGATACTGGATAAGCGGGTAAATTGCAAATCCACCATCGGAAATTGCGAATGCCTTTCCTTGCGATTGAGAGTGTTGATTGTGAAGCCATTGCAGAACCTTTAGGCATAATTGATCGTCTTTTCGCTGCCTGTAAAGGGGAGGCATGTATTTTGAAACAATAAACTTATATGCTCTGGATTGCTCTTGCGTTCTGTTTAGTATTTCAGGAAAAATGCTATCTATATCGAGATCAAGCCAACGGATGTTAAGTCGAATTTGATATTGGATATCGTTAAAAATATCCATAAGCCACTTTTTGTATGGTTCAGATTCATGAACTACCTCCTTATCAATCAATATGGCTTTGGAAATTTCAGTGGCCCTCAATAAATCGAGATTACTCTGCCAAAGTATCTTCTTCATTATAAGTGGCCAAAAATTTCGGTGGAGTCGGCAGAAATATGTTCTTCTAATAGTGTTCTGAGTTCCGACAAAGAACTAATGAGCTTATCGCTTCTTTCATTGGCCTCCAGCATTTGTAATACCGGCTCGGGAGAAACCTTAAATAGGACAGATTTATATTTTCTCTTCTTGGTCTTAGCATCTACAAAGTTTCTCGCCAGACTTCTCAAACGATAGTCAGTACCGGTGAGTGCCTCTCCTTTATTCTCTTCCAAGGATTTTACCAGCAGAGTAATTTTTTCAAGAAATCTTTTAATACTCTGCTCGGCTTCCCTAATCTCGATATCACCAAATGTTGATTGATGTCCCTCTTTCTCTAACTTGAAATGAATAAGCAGTTTGTTGATCAAATCCAATAGGCTTTGGTTTCTTTGAAAGCTCTGAACAGTTAGCCATTTGGTTTCCATAATTTTCATTTTATTCTCTCTACTTCCTGAGCGCGTCTTTCTATCAATTGATCATCTACACGTTTGGCGGCAAATGTCAATTTTTGAGCAACGGAAGGGTTGGCGTGGTTCAATTGAGAAGTACGGAAAACATCCTCTATTACTTTTTTTATATCTATATCGGAAGAGTGCTTTCCGACTAGTAGTAATGGAGCAGCCGTACCTTGATTAAGTGTCCCACTTCCAGTTGTTAGTAGAACTGCCTGATTTCTATTTAAAAGAATGTAAGAACCCTCAAGCGCATTACCTACTTTATTTTCTTCCCGTTCCCAAACTCTAATGCCCTTTTGACTGGTTTTGTGATACTCAACGAAGTCAAAACAAAAATCTTCACCCAGCAGGCCCCGCCCTTTGAGTTCATTTATGACCGATTCAATAGCTTGGTACTCATCACCACATTCCTTGCCATCACGAAGTATAAGCAGGTTTTTAGGTTTATAACGTTCCACCTTGAGTTTTACAGAGAGAAATAAGTGTCGCAAGTATTTCTCTAAAAGCACTTTATTAATTGCCTCTTTGTTTTTCGGATCATGTTTGGCGTGGGTCTGGCATTGGAACAAAGGAATCGGCATATTTTGGTTATAAAACATCAATGAGAGGCCAAAATGAGATGATTTCTCGCTTACATCAATGACCAGTTGCATATCATAGTGAAGATCAGCAGGCATCAAATAGTGTATGCAGCCCAACTGCTCCAAAACATCGTATGCCGTTAATTCGATGTAAGAGTCCCAATTTTTAATTCCTCTACCTTTGAAGTTAGATTCAAAATCCCTGTACTTTTTCAGCAACTCCCCCGAGGTAGCTCTTTTTAGTTTCCATTCCTTTAACTCCCGACTTATATGGTAGTAGGCGGCAGGGTCATGATTGTTAAAAATGAAGAGCACTATGCCAGTCTCAGCCTCATCCCGAAGTTGATAGGCAGCTTCAAGAATGCTATCGTAAGCCGGCATTATGACCGGTTCAACCGAAATGTCCGTAAGTTCACTTATTTTTTGGGTAAGATCATCGGCATACTTGTCAATAATTCCTTCATCTAAACCGGTTGGATAAGCAACGATTAACTGTCGTTCCATTTGTGGTGGAACATAAAAGCATCCTTTTGCATTAAGCAGTTGCCTACGTTTCCTAAAATGCTCCCGATAAGTATACTCATTAGGCACTGAAGGAGCAGTTAAAATTTCTCCTTTTCCAAACTGGAGATTGTCCAGTGAAACTAGCCCGCTCTTATCTGAGCCAGGTTTATAATATCCACTTTGAACCGTACGGAAACCCTTTCCAAAGGCGTTAGGACCTAACTTACTCCAAAATTCATTCTCAAGAAGCTTTTCTCTCTCTTCGGGACCGATCTTGTCCATATTCTTCATCTTTCGAGGAAGCATACTGTTCATTACCCGCAGATAAAGACGATTGGCGGGTACATCTACTGGTCCATTCATTCCAGGAAATGACACTTTAGCAATTCGATCATCCCGCTGAACATCGAAATCGGGATATTTGTCCTGGAAATAATTGAATGGGTTTGCATACTCTGTTCCGTCAGGTAGTTTGATAGCATGACCAGTAGAAAGGGTTAGTTCCTCGTGATACCGCACATAGTAACATTTGACCTTCTTATTAGGGCCGTCGTAAAGCAGAGTTCCTTGTTGTTCTCCTTGCCTTCCTGACAACTTTTTGAAACGCCCCTGATGACCCGTACTTAAATAATCATCAACCGACAAATTAGTAAAAAAAGCAGTTGACACATCCACTGAAAAACCCAAACCAACATCCTCTATAATTACGTCCGATATTTCAAATCGCCGATAGGCATCAATATCTTTATCCTCGCTGTCCTCAATTTTGAAAGGAGTCTGTTGGTAAAAAATTCTTGGACTGTCCAACGTCCAAAAGTTTTGATTTCTATTAAGTTCGATAATTAGGCTTCTCCTATACAAATCAGCAATTAATTGTTGGTGTTCAGCTAACGAAAAATCTAAAATAAACCGGTCGGTCTTCGTAACTGGAGAAACTACCCAGTTATCTATAGCTATAGAGTGGCTTGGAATGAAGCTATTCTCATGAACCAAAACCTCCTGGCAATCCTTTTCTATTTTATTTGGCGTGGCGGCGACTCCATATCTGTGTCCTATCTGGCTACAGATTGATTGGATCTGCTTTGGTGATAGGTCGTTACCCTGCAAAGTTATTCTTTTGGTAAAAAGCTTAAGCCTTTCCCCGAATTCAATGACTTTTATGTTCGTTTCTTTCATAGCCAATTAATTTTACTTTGGGCATATTTCCTCAAATGGACATGAGGTACATATTTTATCTTGTTTACACGGTGTAAACGCTTCTGAAACGCCTTCTTTCCCAAATTCATGTAATTCGCGCATTACTTCTGCATCCTGAAAAATCCTTGTGCGCGCTCTAAATAGATGTTCCTCTGAAAACTCAAGATTTTCTAATTTATCCTCTTGTAGGTACGCTTTTTGGATCCGAATCTGATTGGATGAGGCACCTTCTTTTTCTATTGCCCATAAGGCATAAGCCAATAATTGCAAGCTAGTGTCTTCAAATTCAACTTTCCCTGTCTTCCAATCTGCAATTGTCAACTCATTGTCAGTTTTGAAAGCCACGTCAATTTGACCATCGACTTTTGTAGCCTCATCTAAGGTGAAAACTGTTTTTCTTTCTATCATCGCTCCTGGCTGGGAGGCCCCTTTTTTGAGAGTAGCAAACCTTTCAGATTCCATAAAATTGATCAGGTTGCTAACTATTTTCTCCTCCACCTCGGCGCGAAACCCGGAAAGGTCAACTTCTGAATAATAAATTTCCTTGATTATTTCAGGTGGATATTGTCTAATGTCCGTAGTGCCATTCCTTTTGTTCTGCGAATAGCCTATCGATTCAGCAAGGAGTTTCTTACCCCAACCAACCAACCTAGCCAAATTCCATTCGTCACCCTCGCTTCTCTTTTTGAGATAAGTGGCAACAGCTGTATGGATAATGCTTCCGCTCACCAAGTATTTATTAGACAGGGAACTTAAGAAGATTAATCGCTCTTTATCAGGCTCCTTCGATGCTAGTCGCTTCTTAGAACCATAATATTGATAGTAGTATCTCCGTGGACACTGCCGAAGCGTCCCCATTTTTGAAAAAGACCAAGAGATCTTTTCAATAGGAATTGGCTGGACCTTATTGAACAAATCGAGTTGCACTTACTTTAATTTTTTTAAAATATCCGTCAACTTCAACCAATCATCATCAGACAACTGTCTCCCTTGAACTTCACTTAAGAAGCGAATGGCTCCTGCACTTGTACTGATTACATCTTTTATTTCGCTACTAACTTTTCCTGATTGTGCCAGTAGCGTTTCGCTTGGAACGTCGAGAATTTTACTAATGCGTACAATAGTATCAGCCGAAGGGGGGGGTAAACGGTCATTTTCTATTTTACTGATATATGAAAAATCTACACCTACCTTGTTCGCCAGGTCTCGTTGGCTAACATTTTTTTCTCTCCTAATCTGCTTAAGGGCTTGCCCGAATGTCATTTTCATAGTGCTAATATACAAATGTTGAGTTGATAGTCAACACAATATTTAGTTTTTTCTTCAAAATATTCATAACACACGCATTGTTGAAATGAAGATTACCCGTCCATAGACATCTTTGGCCCACGACTTTCCCGTGAAAGAATGTTGAAGTGCATAAAAGAGAGTTCCAATCCTCAAGTGAGAATAAAGCATCCCCCTTGCACGACATGCACTGGTGCCAACATGCCGAATTGCAGATGCAGGCTGGCGCGAGCCGCGAATCCCCTACCTAAAAAACCTGATCCTCACCGGGTTCCGCCATGGCTCCCGGCCCTGGTATACCCGTACCGCGTTGATGGCGAGCGCTATGCCAAATACCACCACGGCCAGTGCCAGGCCAATCATCATGTACACAGGCATACGCCATAAGAACTCGTGCACGAAATGCTTTTCGGGCGTAAACACGGCCATCACCGTAACCACAATCTGAAAGGTAACGAGCAGGCCCGCCACCAGCGACCAGGTGAGTTGGCTGTTCAGTATGCCCTTGCCGTGTTTGTTGATGCCGTTTACCTCCTCCCGCTTCAGCATCCAGAAGATGAAGGGCACGAGTACATTCCCGATAAGCGGAACGATGAAGAAAGCGGCGGGCGTAATATGGAGAATGGCGATTTGGTTGCGCTCGTGCTGGGTCGGGGCCGGCAGCAGCTCTTCAATGTTGACGTCAAGGGCGTCGGCAATGGTCCGCAGGGTGTACAGCCGCGGGTCTACCTCCCCGGCTTCTATGCGCTGGATCGTCCGCACGTTCAGGCCGCACATTTCCGAAAGGGCCTCCTGCGTTATCCCTTTCAACTTCCTGAAGTGGATGATCTTTTTGGCGATGGCTGTTTTGTCCATAACATTTCTTTTTTTACCAAATATCCGCAAATCACCGCCCTGCCGGTAACGGTCCGCACCCGACATTTACACGGCAACGCCGGTTTTGCGCCGCCGCGACCACGGCGCCACCTCTTTCAGGCTATCGGTTTACTTACTAATTTGCTGTACTTTACGCAAAGCACTTTTACCATAACACCATCCGTTTGCTTCGGCTACTCGCGGGGCCTGTTGGGTGCCGCACGATATACAAGAAGGCCGGAGCGACGCCAAACCGAAACCCCATGAAAAGCAAAAAGCAGAAGAAAAAACCTTCTCAAATACCTTTACTTACCAGCAAGGCGCTCGACCTGCTGATCGTGATAGCAGGCGTTACCATTGCCTTCCAGTTTGGGCGGCTAAAAGAAGCCAGCGACGAACGGTCGCTGGAAAAGTTTTACCTCGAGAGCATGGCCAATGATCTGAACCGCGACATTGACCAGTACCGCGACAACCTGCAGGAACTGCAGATCGATCAGAAAATGGTGCTTGGGTGCCTAAGAAGAATGGAAAGAAAAGAAAGCGTGGCGGACTCCATCGGGCTGACGGTGGTGAATGTGCTGAACTTTAAAACTTTTGAAGGCAACCGAAATACTTTTTCCACCATCATATCCAGCAACGGCTTAAGCCTGCTCAGCGATACGGCCATCCGCAACATGATGCTGGAGCATTACCGCCTGTACGACGCCATCAGTCGCTTTGAAGAAAACTACCGGCAGCATACATCCAAAATGCGCGACTACTTTGGCTCGTATATCGACTACTACCACCCGCAGGTGGCCAGCGGCGGCGGCTACCTGCAGTTGAAAGCAACCAAAAACCTGCTCACAACTTCGGCCAACAGGCTGCAGGACGGCATGTGGAGGTATGGCGAGTCGATCGAAAAAGCCGAACAGCTGAGGGATCGTATCAGGGACTATCTGGCGCGCTAATCTGGCCAAGCCGCTGATAATCCTTGAAGGGCAGGTAGCGGGGCTGGCGCTATCATCTAGAAAAGCAGGCATCATTTACCACTCAGTTTTTTCAGGCTGGAATTGCTAACCAGCGAGGTCATCTGAGTAATGGCAATGGCATTGAGTTGCTGCAGGCGCTGCTGCGGGCTCAACCCCTGCCGGATCAGAACCGCATTGATGCTTTCCAGGTTGGAGAGCACGACCAGTTGCTCGAGGGTGGCTTCATCGCGCATATTGCCTTTAGCGGAGGGATTGTCCTGCCTCCACTGCGCCGCCGTGATGCCAAATAGCGCCATATTGAGCAGATCAGCCTCCGACGCATAAACCAGGGAAGTTTGCTGTTTGGTCAGTTTGGCAGGAATCAGTTTTTCTTTAATGGCATCGGTATGGATGGTGTAATTCACTTTGGCGAGCGTACGCTGCAGATTCCAGTCAAGCTTTTGGCGGTTGCTTTCTTCCTCCTTGAGCCGCTGGAATTCTTTGATGATATACAGTTTGAACTCAATGGAGATCCATGAGGCAAACTCAAAAGCAATATCTTTGTGAGCAAATGTGCCACCATATCTGCCCGATTTTGAAATGATGCCAATGGCGTTGGTGGTTTCAATCCATCGCTTTGGCGTAAGCACAAAGCTATTAAGCCCAGCTTGTTTTCTAAACCCCTCGAATTCGAGGGGTTTAAAACTGGAGTTATACATCTGCTCCCAAAAACCGAGTAGCTCAATGGTGTTCCGGTTGCGCAACCAGTTTTGAATAATCGCGTCAGTATTAACCGCATCTTTATGGCGGGCAATGTCAGTTAACGAAATATAGTCGTCGATCTCGCTCCTGAAAATCGTGATTTCTGTACCTCTTACTTCTATCTTTTTGTTAGTAGCCATAGCTGGCTAATATAAGATTTTTCTATTGCAGGTGCATTCCATCATTTGTACGAATCACACCTCCACCCCCACTCAAGCCAGAACTCAACTCCATACAAGCCGGTACTGAGTTTGGTACAGGGCAGTACCAATTCCTGTTCCGCCTTGAACGGACGTCCTGTATAGTTATTCCGGACGTCCGACATAGGCAATGCGCACGTCCGCTCCGCCTTGAACGGCTTTCGGTTCCGCCTTGAACTGAGCTCAGCTCCGCCTTGAACTGAAGTCAGTTCCGCCTTGAACTGAAGCGAGCTCCGCCTTGAACTGAAATCGACTAAAAAAAGACCCAAATCAGCCCGTATTGGCCTGTATTTGTTTAGTTAAAAAGTTCAATATCTCATTCATTACATTTTGCATGGATTTCGCCCATCATACAGTTGAACGGCACATGGGATAGCTTCAGAAAAGAATGATATATTCAAACGATTGCAATCCGCATCTAAAGCACTTTTTCACACTCGAGTACCACCTCAAATATTATTTAAACCTATCAGGAGAAAAGAAAACTGCCAGTTCAAGGCGGAGCTGCAAAAAAATTGGAAAAATCATACTTTTTTACTTCCGAAAATGTAACCTAATTGTAAGCATGTCGTTCAGTCAATTAGAGTATAAGTAGTCACCGGCCGGACCCTACCCACCCTCTGTTGGAGCTCCTTCCTTTAATCAATTTTCTAAACATTTTAAACATTAAAAATCATGTCTATTCAATATAGAGCAATCCGTCGTGCAGAGCCGGGAGGCCGGACCCCGGGAGTGGCAGGAGGCGGACAACACAAGTACTATGCTGGCATCGTAAGAGAGCGCGAAGTAAGCCTGCGCAAGATCGTGAACCAGATCTCCTCCAGGAGTACCGTAACCACAGCCGATGCCTTTGCAGTGATCGAAAACTTCCTGACCCTGCTCCCCGAGCATTTGCTGGAGGGAAGAACCGTGAACCTGGGGCAGTTTGGCCGTTTCAAGATGTATCTCCGTAGCAGGGGGCACGAAACACCCGAGCAGGTGTCTATCTTCAGCATCAAAGGCACCAAAATGGCCTTTATCCCAAGCCAGGACCTGAAGGACGGCATGGCGGCTATCAAGTTCAGTAAGGTGGCCGGCGCCGGAACGGTAACAGACGAGGAAGAAGACGAAGCTGCATGAAGTACCGCGAAATAATTGGCACCAACCAATTAGCATTATAGATCCCGCAGGAAGCTGCGGGATTTTTTTTGTCTTCGTCCCTTCGACAGGCTCAGGGGCTCAGACTTTGATTGAAATGATTGTTTGAGGCCCTATTATGATTTTGGCGACACCTGCCTTTTCAGCCTGCCAGCTCTTCGGCATCCTGGTGGCTCACAATTGAAAGTAGTAGTTAAGTTTCAGAATGAGTGCGCGGTTTTTGGGGCCGCGCATGCCTTCGGTAAGGTAGTTATCCGAATATACAAGGAATAGGTCGCTCATTGGCCGGTAGCGCCATTGCAACCTGCTGTTTATATTAAAATTGCCTATTTGTGTGTTGTACTGATAAAAAGTGGTCCAGAAGAGGTTATTCGAAAGGTTTATCTCCATTCTTGGGTTGATCAGCCATAGTTGGGTTTGGCCGTATGGAGCAGGCAACTGAATGTCGTTCATCTCAAAGCTCAATGAAAAATTGCCCCAGGGCTGAGCCCGATAATTGATGGACGACCGTACCGTATTTTTCACTCCATTGTAAAAAGATCCATACACACCGAAGAATTCCAGGTTTACCTTTCGTCTCAGATCGGTATTGAACTGGATGTTCATTTCCCGGAAATGGTACGGCCCTGCCGGCAGTGGTTCACCGTCAGTGATCTGAAACGGAAAAATCAGATCGACAAAATTGTTGTTGAACCTAAACCTCAGCTGGCTTGTATTGCGGAAAAACATGAAATACCGGAGCCGTGTATACCACTCATTAAGTTGGTCCCCTCCAACCAACCACACATAATTCTCCGTGCCAGCCCAGTGCCTAACAATTCTTTTGTTTTCCGGAAACCAGCTATAATCGGTCATGTTTGAAATGTTGGTATATCCTATCGGCACAATTTCCTGTGAAACCGGATCGTAGTTATTGAGCCTACCAACAAAGCCCATATCGGCGCTGAAATTGGTGCCCATCTGCTGGACCTCCCAGTTGGTTTGAAAGCGCCGGCCGTTGTAACCAGCACTCGCAACACCAAATTGATTTTTATTTGTAACGCCCGCTTTAAAGGCATAGTTATAGCCTGCTTTTCCCCGCCATTTGCCGTTGTTGGAGAGGTACTCAAACTCCATTGTGGCGTTGCGGCTATAATTTGTCCTGGCAAAATCTCCATCCTCAAATGTCTGCCTGTTTAGCAGCAGCGCTCTTACTGTCGACCTTTTGAGAACACGCCGATGCAAGGCAGCAACGGAGAAGTTTTGCGAAGGTGCAAGTTCATCTCCCCGAGTATGCATGTTCAGCATACCCACACGCCATACCGGATCTATGTTTCCACTGATTCTTACGCCATACGCAATAGGCACTTTTTGGCCGCTGGCATCCAGTCCTATTCTCCGGGAGAAAAAAGGGGCATCCGGGAAAGCGCCAAAATTGGTGAACACATCTGCATTCTCAAGAAAGAATTGCCTTCTTTCTGGGAAGAAAATGTTGAAACGGCTTAAGTTGGTTACCTGCTGATCAACGTCTGCCTGAGAGAAGTCGGGATTTACAGTTAAGTCCAGATTTAAAGTCGGTGATAATCCTATTTTAGCCTCTCCGCCGATTTGATTATCCATCTGGGTGGGTTTTCCGTTTTGAAAATCCTTCGAAAACGAGCTTAAGGCATAAGGCGTGACCGAAATGTTTTTACCCACACGGGCAGGAGGGGCATCCCACATCAAGGTTCCCGTAAAACCAAGGTCGGTAGGCTCAAACTGAACCGGAACTTTAGCCCATACGTGACGTTCGTTTAACTCCCGGTCGACGCGCCAAAAGTTTAACCTCCAGGTATCCTGGCCGTCTTTGAACCGCACGCTTTTGAGCGGAATTGCCATCTCCACCGTCCATCCGTCGCTATTTTGTTGCACTGCCGAATACCAGCGGCCGTCCCAGGATGGATCAACCGACTCAACAAACACTCCCTGTGCAGCCGACACCATGGCTTCAGTCTGTGCTCCGCCCACGTTAACGCCAAACATATAACCCAGTGTTTTTTGCCCTACCGGATCGAGAAGCACCGCGAATGCATCGCTGTCTTCCAGTTCGCCGTCGCGCTTCAGGGTTTGTATCATGTACCGCTTCTGGCCGTTTAGCACCGCGGCGATGTAAATGTTTTTTTCATCGTAAGTCAACCACACCAGCGTTTCGTGCGAAGCTTTTACGTCGTCGCGGGGTGCGTTTAGCCAAAATTGACTTGCCGCTGGCGCTTGCTGCCACACGTTTTCTTGCAGATGCCCATCCACTTTAACAGCTTCGGCAGTTTTGCTGATGGCTATCTGAAACGAATGAGGGTCGGCACTTTGGCCTTGCAGGGCGAATGTTCTTAAAAGGAGGAGAAGCAGAAGATGTTTCTTCATAGAAGTTTAAGTTCGGAAGCTCTTTTTGGGAAAATCCTGTTGCTGCAAGTTTCACGATTTTTACTGAAGAAGGATTGGCCAAAGTGGCGAATCGGGGAGATCAGGTTGCCAAACTAACGATATTTGTTATTTGCTCTTTTGGCTTCACGTTTTGCCCATAGGCAACATTTGTCAGCTTAGAAGCTCAATTTTTCATAAACTTCGGATATGAAAATTGTTTTACATGCTGTGTTTTGGCTTTTGATCTGGTTGTGGATGACGTCCGTTTACCTCTACAATGAGGACGATTTTTTACCTTATCTGCTTTTCAACCTTTCGCGGCTTCCCGTGATTGCCGCGGCTACCTATGCTATTTCTTACTTCGTCGTCCGGCGGCAACTGGCAATCGCTCCACCCAACTACATGAGAGCTGCTGTTACGTTTATCTTGATTTTTGTATTAGCCACGTTTGCGGACCGCATCGTAAGTGGTTTCAAGTGGCTTGAACCTACGCTGAATGGTGAGCCCTTGTACTACCAGTTCATTAATCCAATGCCGATGGCCAAGAATGGATTTCTATTGTTCAGCATATTAGGACTGGGAGCGGCCATTCAGTTCTTTTATTCCATTCATACTCAGCAACAACAAATTCATATGTTGCAGGAAGAAAAGCTGGAGTCAGAGCTGGCTTTTCTAAAAAACCAGATCAACCCGCATTTTTTATTCAACTCCTTCAACAACTTGTACAGCTTGGCCGAGCGCAACGGAAACGATGATTTAGCCAAAGGGCTTGCCGGCATGGCCGGGCTAATGCGTTACCTTACCTACGAAAGCAACGTTCCGAAAGTGCAGCTCGAAAAGGAAGTATCTTTGCTGCAATCGTTTATTGAGCTGCAAAAAATCCGTATTTCGGAAGATGATGACGTGTTCATAAGCTTTAGAACGGAGGGGGATTTCTCAAATCATCGCATTGCCCCGGTGCTTCTGTTACCGCTTGTCGAAAACGCCTTTAAACATAATGTTTCTCCGGATCATGCGACGTGGATAGACATTTTCTTAAAAGCAGGGAACAACCAGTTGCTTTTTGAAGTAAGGAATAAATGTTCTGCTCAAGCGGCACGAGAGGCCGGCATCGGCTTGCAAAACTTAAGAAAACGGCTGAGCTTGATTTACCCCGATAAACATAAACTCCATATTGAGCAAGATGAAGATGTTTTCAAGGTCAGCTTGAATATTGATACTTTTGTTTAAGGACCTGCCATGACAACAATAAATTGCATCGCTATTGAAGACGAACCGCACGCATTGCGGCTACTACAACATCACGCCTCGCAAGTTCCGTTCTTAAACTGGATGGGGGGATTCCGAAACCCCCTGCAAGCATTGCCGGTATTGAAATCAGAACCTATTCACGCCCTGTTTCTTGATATTGATTTACCTCAGCTAAATGGCATAAGCTTCTACCGTTCGCTCGAACACAAACCTCCGGTAGTGTTTACCACGGCCTACGCTGAATTTGCCGTGGAGAGCTATGAAATCGAAGCCATAGATTATTTAATCAAACCAGTTGTTTTCGAGCGATTTTTGCAGGCATGCAATAAATTATTGAGGCATGAGCAAACAGCCAAAGGAGTGGCGCAGGATAAAGCTACAACCAGCGAGGCCTTGTATGTTAAAAGCGGATCAAAGTGGTTTCACCTGAACTGGGCGGATGTTCTCTATTTAGAGAAGACTGAGAATTATGTGGTGTTTCATACCGGGGACGGACGGAAAATATTAACCCGTCAGACGATGGGCCATGTTGAGCAGATTGTACCATCTTTCTTTTGCCGGGTGCATAAGAGCTTCATAGTTAATTTGAAAAGCATTGACGTTGTTGAAAGGGAGAGGGTCACGATCAATAATAAGACCATTGCCCTGGCAGATTCTTATCGCGAAATTTTTATGAAAAAATGCGGAATAGGGCCTGCCAGCCTTTAACTAAGAGGTGCCTTCACAGTACACTGCTTTTGCTTCAGTTGAGTCCGCTTACTCCGTCCCTGCACTTCGGATTTGCAACCCTCCATGACGGTTCCTGAAACCCCATCGCGCGATTTTTAATCCGGCTCATTGTGACCTACCCTTCTTCGCTCTCTGCAAACTCCCTACACCCCGACTCAAAGCTTAACTCACCCCTATACAAGCCCGCACTTAGTCTTGTACAGGGCGACACCTATTCCCGGTCCGCTTTGAACTGACGTGCGGCTATTAAGTTCAGCAAGGCGGCCACCCCGGAACGGTAACAGACGAGGAAGCAAACGAAGCTGTATGAAGTACCGCGATATAATTGGCACCAACCAATTAGCATTATAGATCCCGCAGCTTCCTGCGGGATTTTTTTGTGTCTTCGTGCCTCCCCCGCTTGTGCAAGGCCTGCAGTCTTCGTCAGTCTGAGCTTGTCGAAGACTGTCGAAGACTGCACTGTCGCTAACATGCTGAAAAACTGCGTGGACCGAAATGAATCCTATCCTGCGGCCCAATCAGTAAAGAAAACCGAACGCCCAAAGTGGAAGGGCGCTCCCCACCGGATATTCCAAATCATCCCTGACTACAAAAGCATTGTTGGTTTCACGTATCTGCTTATCATTCTTGTCCTTCCCCCCGATTTCAAAAGTAAATTTTCCGTCCACTACAAAGTCACCACTTTTCGGATAGCTAACCCGGTGGTTGACCAATAATTGGTTCAGGAAGAAAGTTTCGCGCAAATTGCCCTGGTTTGGCCTCGAAAGAGACAAGGCAAAGGACAGGTTAGTATTGTTCAGGTAGATCTTTTCAGGCTTTTGTAGTACCGCTACACTGATTCCCCCCGGATATAACTGATGAATTAGCCTTGCCTGCTCAAGGTAATGAAGGTAGGATACAACGGAGTTTCTGTGGATCTTACTCTTCTCCGCCAGTTTGGTAATATTGGGCTTAAACGGGACATTTTCAGCCAGAATGCTCAGCAACTGCAGTATTTTGCGGGCATTCCTGATATCGAAATCTTTTAACTCCGCCATGTCGTATTCTATGATCAGCCGTATCAGCTGTTGAATCCGCTGATGGTAACCTTCAATGTCTTCCTTAAAAAAAGGATAATAACCTGTCGCCAGGTAGCTTTCAAATTTTTGCAACGGCCGGAAGTAAGGCTCAAATATTCTCCTGATCGATGTGGTTGAGTCCAAAAGCTCTTCGAGGGAAATTACAGGATAGTGCCTGCCAGAGATATAAACAAGATATTCCCTGTAGGATAGTCCCTGCAATTCATACATAAGCGCTCTCCGGCTTATGTCGCCCTCTTCCCGTGAAATGTCGATGATAGAGGATCCGGTGAATACAATTTTTAAGTCCGGATAAAAATCATACAAATTTTTGATCGCCCTGCTCCAGTCTGGAAATTTGTGTACTTCGTCCAGGAATAAATACTTCCCCCCTTTTTTGTAAAACAGGTCGGCAACATCTACAAACGAGTGAGTGGAAAAGAAAAGATCATCTAAAGACATGTATAGTGCTTCGGTAGGTGGCCTACCCATTTTCGACAGCCGTTGGAGCAATAATGTGGTTTTGCCTACTCCTCTTGCCCCTTTGATGCCCATTAAACGGTTTGACCAGTCAATTTTATCGTATATATAGCGTGTGAAGTCGCTGCTGGACCTGTGTACAAGGGCCTCCGAGCGTTCGTATAATCCTTGAAGCATAAATTGCACATTAAGAAGTGCAAATATATTATTTTTTTGCACATTAATAAGTGCATTTCTGCAAAACCCATGGAGAACAAGTTCGCTTACATTGGAAGAAACATCCCCTTTCTCGGCTGTCAGTCTGAGCCTGCCGAAGACTGAGCCTGCCGAAGACTGCCGGACGCTGCCACAATTTACATCTCGCTCCCGTTCAGCTTCCTGTAAAATCCAGCTGCATAGGTTTCACTAATGGGGATATCGCGTTCCGCAATCCGGATCCTGTTTTTTTCGACATGTTCAATTTTTTCCAAAGCAACCATAAACGAACGGTGCACACGTGCGAATTTTGGTTCCGGCAGCAACTCCTCTAGCTTGGAAAAACTCATCAGGGTCATGATCTTGTCCTTTGCCGTATGGATTCTCAGGTAATCTTTCATCCCTTCAATAAAAAGGATCTCGCGGACCTCAATTTTCTGTATCCGCAAACCCACCTTGATAAAGAGGTACTCGGCTTCGTTTTTCGAGACAGGCTGGGATTCCGTCTTCTGCGGCTGATGCTGCTGGCTGGATTCCTGGTAAACACGCAGCACACCTTTGTAAAAACGCTCAAAAGAAATGGGCTTTAGCAGGTAATCCTTCACTTCCAGGTCGAAAGCCTTCAATGCGTACTGATCGTAGGCGGTGGTGAGGATAATGATCGGCTTGGGATTGAGCATGGAGATAAAACTCAGGCCGTTGAGATCGGGCATGTTGACGTCCAGAAACAGGAGGTCGGGCTTGTCCCGGTCGAGCTGTTCGGCAGCCTCCAGCGCACTTGAAAAACTTCCTTTCCACTCCAGGAAAGAAACTTTTGCTACATATTCCTCAAGGATTCTTTGAGCCAGATACTCATCATCAATTATGTAGCAGCTCAGCTTTTCTCTCATTACTTTGCGTAACGTTGATTGTTAACTCCACCCTGAAATGCGTTTCGGTTTTGCCGACCTCAAGATGATGCTTTCCCGGATAAAGTAATTGCAGTCTTTTCTTAACATTGGCCAACCCAAGCCCTCCCGATTCTTCCAACAAATTATCAATTTTGTTTCCAATCGGGTTGTTGCAAACGAAAACAAGCGAGTCATTTTTTACGGAAACACTTACTTTTACTGATCCGGTTTCCAGTTTTGCCGGGCTATGCTTAAAGGCATTCTCCAGCAAATGAACAAATAACAATGGCGCTATCCGGCACTTCTCTACATCGCCTTCAATCCTGAAATCCACTACATCGTTTGCTTTGTACCGAAGTTGCTGTAAGCCGATATAATCATTCAGATAATTCAGCTCGCTGGAAAGCGGAACTGCTGTTGCGTTTGATTCATAGAGCATATAACGCATGAGGGAAGACAAGCGCATAACGGCTTCGGGGGCGGCCGGAGCTTGCGTATACACCAGTGTGTGAATATTATTGAGTGTATTGAATAGAAAATGCGGATTGATCTGCGATTTGAGATAAACGAGCTCTGAATTGATCGCTTGTTTTAGCAGTTCCTCTCTTTTGATGGTGTTGACGATCAGTGCACCAATAGCACCAACGATAAAGCTATTAACAAGAAAGAACGTGGCATCTGCCCAATACAGGCCGGTAAACAAGTAGCCCACCCATGGGTCTATCGATTCATTTTTCGACCAAATATAAATCAGGTATGGGACTTGGCCGGTAAGCAAAATGCCTGCTAAGTATCCAAAATACGGCTTGTACTTCTTTTTACTCAGGTATACCTGAAATATGAACAAATGCGCATAATAAACATATAATCCGATGGAAAGAGATCTGGGCCTGACGGGATGACCCTCTACGAAATACTCCCACGAAAACATCAGAGCCGCATACAGCCACGGCAGGATGTGGATGAGCGCAACTACCTTTTTTATGTTTGTCATCCGGACAAAGATATTTTTTTTACCAATTGTTAGTGTTCTCAATCTGCGGGTACGCCCATACAGTCGACGAAACGCCGAAACCAATCTGTTAACGATTCGGGATATTGAAACTGCTGATCAGTCGATCCTTTTCCGGCAGCTGTAGATTGCTTTTTGTTTTGAGAAGAATCGCTACTTCTTTCGATCCGGAGGCAAGTGGGGTAATTAAGGCATCTCCCTCTGAAAAATTAGAAATCAATCATTTTCCAAATGAATAGCGACAACATCTTACGGATAGAGAATCTTTCGAAATCCTACACTGGCGGACGGTCTGCAGCTCCAATTAAAGCGCTTCACGAGATCTCACTTACCATTCCCCCCGGCATGTATGGTCTGCTCGGCCCTAACGGAGCCGGCAAGTCAACACTGATGCGCACCCTGGCCACCTTGCAGGAGCCGGACGAGGGCAGCATTCATTTTGGAAACATTGATGTACTGAAGCAAAAAGAAGAGTTGCAGAAGACCTTGGGCTACCTGCCACAGGATTTCGGCCTCCATCCCCACGCAAAGGCGGAAGAGCTGCTCAACTATTTTGCTGTCCTGAAAGGAATCAAAGAAAGAAGCTCCCGGCGGGAAGTTGTGGAAGCATTACTAAAGCAAACCAACCTGTGGGATGTACGCAGACAGAAGCTGGGGGGCTTCTCTGGCGGAATGCGGCAGCGCTTTGGGGTGGCCATCGCCATGCTGGGAAATCCGCGGCTGATCATTGTTGACGAGCCAACAGCCGGACTGGATCCTGCCGAAAGGGTAAGATTTCTGAATCTGCTCAGCGAGATGGGAGAAAACAGTGTGGTCATTCTTTCCACTCATATCGTCGAAGATGTCTCAGAGCTATGCACCCGGATGGCAGTGATTAACAAAGGGAGAATTCTCCTGGAGACTGAACCCATGAAGGCGATTGAGAACCTGAAGGGCAAAGTCTGGCGCAAGGTCATTCATAAGAGTGAGCTGTCGCGGCTGGAGAAAGAGCATCTTATTCTTTCCACCAAATTATCCGGCGGGCGGACGCTGATCCATGTTTACAACGACGGATTTCCGGGAAATGATTTCGAGCAAGCCGCCCCTGACCTGGAAGACGTGTACTTCAACGCCATTGCGCAGCACAGCAGCACTCATGTTTCACTGCTAATGCAGGAGGAGGTAAAATGAAGCTTTGGGAAACTTTCAGGTACGAACTGGTCTACCAGTCGCGCCATGTGTGGACGTGGTTTTATTTTCTGCTGCTGCTTGTGCTCAGCTTCCTCATGTCCGCTGCAGTCTTTGTGGATGAACCCCTGGCCGGGGGCTACTTCCTGAATGCACCTTACATCGTCGCAAAAAGCTCCCTCATCTCATTTTTCTTTCTGGGATTGCTTACACTTGCTCCTTTCGCGGGCAATGCGGCTGCGAGAGATATCGAAACGAGGATGCACCCGCTGCTCTACTCATCTCCGATCTCAAGGCATGTGTACCTCGGCGGCCGGTTTCTCGCTGCTTTTGCTTTGGGCGCCATTGTGATAATGGCTATTCCGTTGGGTGTTTTTGCTGCCGGAGTCTTTCCGCTGGAACGCCCCGAGCTTTTAGGGCCAATGAATCCGTCGGCATACATCAGCTCCTATCTTTTGCTACTCTTGCCGAATACGTTCTTTGTGGTGGCTGCTATGTTTGCTGTTGCGGTCTTAAGCAGAAAGGCCATTCTGAGTTACCTGGTCGCGGTTCTTACCGGTGTGGTTGTCATTGCAAGCTGGCAATTGCTCGGCGCCGGGCAAGGCAACTGGACACTCGGAATTCTCACCGATCCTTTAGGACTGACCATGATTCAGGAGCTTAAAGAAAGCTGGTCTGCCAATCAGAAAAATTCACTTTTGCCCGGACTGGAGAACCTGACACTATGGAACAGAGCGGTGTGGTTTACGCTGTCAGCGGCAATGTTGCTGATCACCTGGTTAGGGTTTAAAACCTCAACCAATTCAGGGAAAGATAAACAAGCCGGGAAGAAGCGGGCTGAGACAGAGACCTCCGCCATTGGCAACTACCAGGGCTATCAGGCTGCGGAAGTAACCATTCCGCAGGTAACTAAAAGTTTTGATGTCCCAACCCGCATGCTTCAATTGTCGGCCATCACCCGGGAGTCATTCAAATTGATCGCCTCAGGCTGGGGCTGGATGGGACTGGCTTGTATGTTTTTGTTTGTACTGCTGACCGGGCCTATGTGGTTTTCAGGCTATCACGACATTCCCCAATTCCCCGTGACAGGAAACCTGCTGGGCACTTTGGAAAATGTAAAAGATCACGGCGTCTGGTTCATTATTCCATTGCTGATTATTTACTACGCCGGAGAGCTGGTGTGGCGTGAGCGGGATGCCAGGCTGCACGACATCATCGGCGCAGCTCCCCTGCCGGTTTGGGTGTCATTTGCCGGAAAATTGGTCGGACTGCTGCTGGCGTTGGTGGCAACCCAACTCACTTTGATGATTGCCGGCATGTTGGTTCAGGCCAGCCTCGGTTATTACGACTTCGAGATCCCCGTCTACCTGAAAGTTCTGTTTGGACTACGCCTTGTGGATTATGCGCTGCTTGCAGTCCTTGCTTTTGCATTGCACGTCATTCTGAACCAGAAGTACCTGGCGCACCTGATTGCCGTGCTGTTTTATCTTCTCCCGATTTTCGGACCGGCATTCGGTATTGAATCCGGCTTGCTTCTGTACGGATCCGACCCGGGCTGGTCGTGGTCCGACCTGAGAGGGCTGAATCCTTTCATGGGACCCTGGTTGTGGTTTAAATTGTACTGGGCAGCATGGGCTGTGCTGTTGGCGGTTGTGACCACGCTTCTGTGGCCGAGGGGGACAGAGAAAGAGTTTCAGAGAAGATTGCGGCAAGCCATTGGAACAAGCAACCGCACATTTAAAGCACTGGCTGGTATTTCCGTACTACTGATTCTCATGCTGGGCGGGTTTATCCATTACAGCACCCATTACCTTTATCCGGAAACGGCCCCTGTTGAAACACTGGAGTGGAAAGCAGCCTACGAAAAACGATATGGAAAATACAGCCAAAGCCCACAACCCAGTCCGGCCACAGTAAAACTTCAGGTAGATATCTATCCTGAAGACGGAGCTGCGGAGTTTAAGGGCAGTTATGTGTTGGTGAATAAAACCGGGACAAAAATTGACACCTTGCTTGTTTCCACTGCACCCGGTGTGGAACATCATCAACTCAGTTGGAATCGACCCACAACATCAGAAGAGGTAGACGAGGAGCTCGATTTCAGGGTGTACGCACTGCAAACACCATTATTACCCGGAGATTCCCTCCAGCTTGCATTTCATCTTTACTATGATCCGAAGGGTTTTCCGCACAATGGCATGAACACGGAGGTGGTGAAAAATGGCACCTACTTCGATGACAGCTGGCTGCCATTAATTGGCTTCAATACCAGCAGGCAAGTTTTCGATCCCAACGACCGCATCAAGCAAGGACTTGAGCCGAAATCATTCCTCGAATCGGATGATGAGGCCTATGCGCAGCAACGGGTTCAGCTTGAAGTGATCATTGGGACGGACAAAGGGCAAATCGCAGTGGCACCCGGAAGGTTGCTCAAAGGCTGGACAGAGAACGATCGCTCTTACTTCCACTACGCCACTGAATATCCGGTGAACAACAAATTTTCATTCTACTCTTCGGACTATGAGGTGTACAAAGCACAGTGGAAGCCTGATAGTGCACAGGCGGTTGACATCAGCCTGCTGCATCATCCGGGGCATACCCACAACCTCGGGCGGATGGTAACAGGCGTGCAGGCTTCCTTCGACTACCTCACCGGCGTATTCGGAAAATATCCGCACAGTGAGATCAGTTTTACAGAAGTGCCGGGGTACAACGTGGGACTACACGCCTTCCCGACCAACATCTTTTACCGCGAAGGGTTTGCCCTGCTGAAGCCGGAGGAAGATCCCAGAGGAGTCGACATCGTGTTTGCGACCGTCGCCCACGAGATGGCGCATCAATGGTGGGGGCACCAGGTTTCGCCTGCACCGATCAAAGGAGCCGCACTGATCACTGAATCGCTGGCGTGGTTTTCCGCATTCGAAATTATTGAACAAGCACAGGGCGGTGAAGCGCTTCAAAAGCTACTCCAAATGGCCCGGGCTGATTATTTCAGTCCCCAGGAAAGAGAAGCTGATCCACTGCTGCAAGCCAGCCAGACAAGTTTGATCTACCGGAAAGGACCTTTGGCGCTTTATGCATTGCGGGCGTATATCGGTGAGGAACAATTGAGACTTGCTTTGCAAACCTTTTTCAACAAACACAGCGCATTGGACAGTGAAAGACCCGTCCCGTCGGATCTGTACAGGGAACTACAAGCTGTAACCCCGGATTCCATGAGGTACGTATTGCACGATCTGTTTGCTGCCAATACTTTCTGGCAACTGAAAACAGAAAACGCAGTAGCCACGGAGACCGGTTCAGGAAAATGGAAAGTCACGCTGGAGGTGTTCGCGAGGAAATTCACCGTGGATCAAATGGGAAACGAAACGGACGTGGAGATGCATGACTGGGTACAAATTGGTGTCTTTTCCGGGGGCGAAGGAAAAAAAGATCAGGAGCCGATTTACCTACAACATCACCGCGTTCACTCGGGTAAGCAAACCATTGAGATTGACCTGGCACAAAAACCACATGCAGCTGGTATTGATCCCGCCTTTTTACTGATGGATCTCAAGCGGTGGGACAATGTAGTGGATGTGCAAATGTAGCAGGTAACGAGTTTGGCCATCGACGAAATAACATCCTCTTTATCTGTAGTACGACAGGTGCTGAGGGTAACATATCGTACTGCAGAAGTTGCGGTTTTTTCGTCTTCGGTACTACCTGAAAAACCTGATCATGAGCAGGGTCCCGCCAAGGCTACTGAATGGCGGGGACCATAAGAATCATGTAAACAGGGCCTAAGAACTAATAACAGCTACTCGACTCGGCTAGATGTTACTCCCTTATCTACCAGCGTGAAAGACGACTTGTCGCTGTTAAACGAAATAGCAAGGGGTTCTGTCGGCCTTGAAAGCGCATCATCGTCTGCGTCAAACCCACCACAGCCATTCTCTACATGGCTGGCAATGGTTAGGGATGTTTCTGTCGCCGTGTAGGTTCCAATTTCGAGGTCCAAATCGGGCCTCGGGTCATCCTGCAGAGAACAGTCGGTATACACCACATATTCGCCGTTGGCAAAGAAAGTGACGAGGTGTGGATTGGAAGCGTCGAATCCACTGGGAAGATTCCAGGCGCCTACAATTGGCGAAGTGGCGCTGCGGACCCGGCTCAATGTCAGGCTCTCGTTCAGCGTTACGGCAGATCCATCATTGCTGAACAGAATATTAATTGGGTCGGGCGGAATCACCGAGGCATCTTCGTCCGAATCGAATCCGCCGCACCCGTTTTGAATGTGGCCGGTAATGGTGAGTGTAGTGGCATTAGCTGTATACGTTCCTATTTCAAGCTCAATCCCGCCGTCATCGCCTTGCTGCGCGCAATCAGCGTATACCGCGTATTCGCCGTTGTCGAAAAAGGTGATAAAATTTGGATGGCCATTATCGAATCCTCCGGGAAGCTCCCAGGAGCCGGCCAGGGAAAAATTGGGAGCTTCTTCAGGGTCTTCTTCGCCGCAACCCGTTGTAAACAAGGCACCTGCCAGAAGCATAGTTACCATAAAAACAGCCTTCTTATTTGGGGAAAAAATTGTACTGCAATTACTTACCCGGTAATCGTTAGAGATCATGGTTTTAGGTTTTAGTTGAACAAAAAATTGCGATCCCACACACAAGCCCGCAAAAAGCCAGAAGCGTTGGTGAAAGTAAGGATGAAGACAATAAAAATATATTTACCGGGAATTACAATTTTTTTCTTACTACAATCAGGGCATCCTTGCCGGCCCTGCTGCTTTTTGGAAAACTATATAATTTTTTGCCTGGCACCTACCGGGGCAGTAAAAGCAACACAGCAGTGGCACCATTCCACATGTAGGCGGCGAATTGAGGAGTTTCGGCTGGTGAACAGCGGACCGTGGCAGCGGCAACACAGCGCCGGCCAGGGAACCAGCGCTGGTTTAGTGCTTTCGGGGGATGTAATGGCAATGCTCGAGGGGGCACCTTTATCATCACACATTCACACCAAAAAGATAACCCACCAGCGCCGATAAGCCCATGGCCACTGTTCCCCAAACCACAATTCGCAACACGGCCTTGCCCAAGCTCGAGCCGCCCGTTTTGGCAGAAACCGCCCCCAAAACAGCGAGAAAGACGATCGTAAACCCGTAAAGGAAATACTCCATGTAGCCGACTGGCGCAAAAAGCACCACCAGCAGCGGCAGCAATCCTCCCGAGGTAAAGGCAGCGCCGGAGGCCAAAGCCGCCTGTATGGGGTTGGCCTGGCTCACCTCGTTGATGCCCAATTCGTCCCGCACGTGGGCTCCCAATGCATCTGCTGCTGTCAATTCCCTGGCTACCTGCATTGCGGTCTCCTTCCTGAGACCCCTCCTTTCATATATTTCAGCCAGGATTCTCAGCTCCTCCTCCGGCATCTCCTTAAGCTCCCGGGCTTCTCGCTCTATATCGGCCTGCTCGGTGTCGGTTTGCGAGCTTACCGATACGTATTCGCCGGCCGACATCGACAGCGCCCCGGCAACAAGGCCGGCGACTGTTGCCAAAACGATGGGCTCCCGTACGGAGCTGGCGGCGGCTATTCCAATGGCGAGGCTCGATATGGAAATGATGCCGTCGTTGGCCCCCAACACTGCCGCCCTCAGCCAATTGCTGCGATGTATGAAGTGGCTGTCGAGGTAGTTGTCTATGGTAAGTCTGTCTTTTCGTGCTTCCATTGCCACAGTTATGCTTTTGGTAAATATACGCATGAGGATGCACAGTTTTGAAACAGCCCGGTTGCTCGCCTGCACAAAACCTGTTCAAATCTTGCCTGCACAACCAATGCGTTTCCCGAAGTAGGATACATCCTCCTCTTTATCCGCAGTCAGTCTGAGCATGTCGAACCCCCGGCCCAGTGGCTCACAAGCCAGCCCTCGATTCGACATGCGCTGGCGGTAACATGTCGAACAGCCAGGGAAACCACACTGCTGGCTCGTGAGTGTGAAATCGCCCGTTTTTTAAAAAAAGAGTAGCATACCACAACGAGGCTTTTATATTTGCTCTGCAACACTTGTGAGACAAAGCCAATGAACAACTTACCTCAGAAGCGAACCGCCAATTCGTCGAGCAACGGCCAGATTTTGGACGCTATCTACCAGTCTCATCAGAATTACCTGGCCAAAGAATCGGCGCCTCCCGCACCATTGAATTTCGAAGAAATATTAAGCTTCTTTTTTTGCGCGGGCCCTTTTTACTACTATATACTCGACTCCCCCACCCTCACATTTGAACGTACCAGTAAAAATCTTCAGGCGCTGATGGGAGTAGACTACAAAGACCAGCCGCTGGAGGCACTACTCGACAGGGTACACCCCGACGACATGGATTTTATGCTGCGATGCGAAGATTTCGTGGCCGAATTTCTCACCACCAGAATTGCCCCGGCCAACATTGTAAAGTACAAAATAAGCTACTGCCTGCGTGAGCGTGTAAAAGATGGCTCCTACCGGCTGTTTCTGATGCAAAGCATTACCCTCTCGGCTACTGAAGACGGCGCGTTGTTGAAAGTACTGGGTGTGCACACGGATATTTCTAATATCACTACCCAGAATAATTACAAGATTTCTCTCATTGGCATGGATGGCGAGCCCTCCTACCTCGGGTTGGATATTAACGAAAGAAGCTCAGGCAATTTCTGGAAAACCGAGAACCTGCTCTCCAAAAGCGAGTTGAGGGTGATCCAATTGCTAGCCGATGGGCTTACCGCCAAGGAAATAGCTGCGAGGCTATTTGTATCGGCCGAAACCATCATTTCACATAAAAAAAATGCTATGAACAAGACTGCCAGCAAAAACTCAAGCCAGCTGGTAGCATGGTGCATCAGAAATGGCCTGATCTAAAATTCCCCATAAATAGGGATTGAATCTTTTTTGAACAGCGACTTTTTTTGAAGATGGCCAGTTTCGCCGGCAGTTACCAATGATGTCGGCAAAGGAAACAGACCGGCCCGCCGTAAGGTCATTTTCAATTAGTTGACGAAAATTCAAATCATGATCAAGCAAGTATCAATACTATCCCTACTGGTTTTTAGCTGGCAAATTTCGTTTGCACAAGAGCAGGCCGTGATGGTGAAAGACATTAATCCCGGCCTTGGGAGTTCAGACCCCGCAGGTCTCGTTAAAGTAGGCGATGCACTGTTTTTTACTGCGTTCACAGGCAGTGCTTATCAGTTTTGGAAAAGCGACGGCACCGAAGCCGGCACGGTGGTGGTAAAGAACAGGGCTTCCATGAGCTGTATCAATGACATCCCTTTATACAGTTACATTCTAAACGAAGTGGTGTATTTTGGAGATTGTGGTAATGCCACCGACAATGCAGCCACGGGCCTGGAGCTCTGGAAAACTGACGGAACAGAGGCAGGCACTCTGATGGTGAAAGACATCAATCCCGGCAGCAACAATTCATCTGTGTCTGCTTTCGCCGAGTTGAACGGTGCCTTGTATTTTGGCGCTAGTGATGGTGTAAATGGCCGCGAGCTCTGGAAAACAGATGGCACCGAAGCAGGTACAATGATGGTGAAAAACATCCGCCCTGGTGTGGATGGTTCGTACATAGGCAACCTGGTTAATGTGGGTGGCGTGCTGTTTTTTGATGCAGCTGATGGCGAAACTGGTGAGGAGCTCTGGAAAAGCGATGGTACTGAAGCCGGAACTGTATTAATAAAAGACATCCGCACAGGCAGCGACTCTTCTCAGCCCGAGCATTTAACCAATGTAAACGGCACCCTGTTCTTTTTTGCGCATGATGGGGAACGCACCAAATTGTGGAAAAGCGATGGCACCGAAGCAGGTACCGTGGTAGTGAAAGATATAGCCCCCGGGGTATACGAACCACAGTTAACCAACTTGAATGGCACCTTGTTTTTTATTGCCGACGACGGAGTTCATGGGACTGAGCTCTGGAAAAGCGACGGCACAGAAGCAGGCACAGTGATGGTGAAAGACACCCGTCCGGGAGAAGTTGGAGGTCTTGTTGACGGAGACGCACATTTTACAGTAGTAAACGGCACATTGTACTTTTCAGCCTATGATGCAGAAAAAGGCGAAGAACTTTGGAAAACCGACGGTACCGAAGCAGGCACTGTGGTGGTGAAAGACATTGCGGCAGGAATGGTGGGCTCCAATCCCTCCTTTCTTACCGACGTAAATGGTACCCTGTACTTTTCTGCAGATGACGATGCGGCCCACGGTGTAGAAATTTGGAAAACCGATGGTACTGAAGCAGGTACGGTGCGGGTAACGGACATCCGCGCCGGCAGCGCCAACGGAAACCCACAATATCTGACCAATGTAAACGGTACCTTGTTTTTTAGCGCAGATGACGGTGTTACTTCCTACGGCGGCGGCGAACTTTGGAAATTGACCACCGATGGAACGCCCACCGGCGACAACGCACCTACCCTGGCCACTATTGGCAACAAAGAGGTGGACGAAGGAGAAACGCTCACCTTCACCATTTCGGCCACTGCCGAAGATGGCGCCTCACTCACATTCAGCCTCGATGCAACCTCGGAAGGCAAAGGAATGACACTGGGAGCGGAAACAGGCGCATTTAGCTGGGCGCCTGCAAGCGTGCATGTGGGCGACCATGACGTAACCATCACCGTCAGCAATGGCGAATTGGAAGACAGCGAAACATTTACCATCACGGTAAATGCGGCCGGCAATCCGGTAGCAGGCACATACGACGGCACCTGGAACGGCAGCGCCCTGCAAGACAATATCCACCTTGGCACCTTTGTAATGGACATCGAAGGCGAAGCGGTTTCGGGCAGCTACAACGGCGAAAATGAAAATTTCAACTTCGATGGAAGCATCAGTTCCTCCGGCAGCATCAGCATTCAGATCAACACAGGAGAAACCTCCATCTCGGTGAACGCCTCCATTTCGGGAGATAATCTATCTGGCTCCTGGGCCGATTCCAACGATGAGTCGGGCAGTATTGAAGGTACCAGGGCCACCGAAGCATTCGACGGAACCTACAGCGGGGGCGCCTTTGTGGGAGGTGAGCAAGTGGGCACCTTCACTGTGGAAATAGCCAATGGCAAGGTGAGCGGATCCTACAGCGAGGAAGGAGAAACTACCCCCATAAACGGGTATGCGGATGAGAATGGCAACATCCGCTTCAATATCTATTTTGAAGACGACGAAAGTATTACCACCGTACAAGCAAATGTAAACGAAAGTGGCGTAACCGGCACTTTTTCGAATTCGCTTTCGGGCTCAGGCACCATTTCCGGAACCAAAACTGACGGAACGGGAGATGTGGACGATCCGGTTTTAGGGCTGGAAACTGAGCCGGCTTTATTCAAAATATTCCCCAACCCAACCACAGATATCCT
>CBFGTI010000073.1:0-26106 GCA_965651695.1 uncultured Imperialibacter sp.
GTGACGATATTTAACATTTCTTAACGTGAGGGTGACACCAATCCTCGTTTGTTATTCCGATATTACGCCTTAAATCCACCGCCATGAAACCGATCCTCCGTACCATAAGCCTCTGCCTGCTGGCCGTGCAGGTCCTTGCGCAATCTTCCGACTTCGAGATCAGGGAGAAAACCCTGCCCTACTTCAAGTCGCTGGTGATAGACCTCCCGCTGAATATTGAAATAGACGGGAGCAAAACAGCTGACGGTATTTTAGTGGCCTCGCCGGCCGACATAGAAAAAGTAAGCTGGGAGGTAAAAGGCGAAACGCTCATTATTACTGCGGCAAAAGACGCCGTGTTCGAAGGCTCACTCAACCTGTCGCTTGGTGGCTTAGACCTGGAAAAAATAGAGTCTGCCAGCGAAGCCATCGTCTACATGCACCACATCCAAAAAAATGTACTAACCCTCGATTTATTCAGGGGATCGGTGAAGCTGGAAGGCAAAGTAAACGAGCTGAACCTGATGGTGGAAAAAGCCAGGGTATACGCCACCGACCTGCAGGCGAAGTCGGCCAGGGTAAACGTGTGGGACCAGGGAAGCATCATGCTGCACGCTTGTGAGACACTAGAGGTAGAAGCCACCAACAATGGAAAGGTGATTTTTGACGGAAGGCCAGTGCTCAAGAAATCGGCCACCAACGGCGCGCAGGTGATCTCGCAGGAAGAGCAGAATGCCAACAAATTTGTTGAATACATCGACCTCGGGGTTTAACTGTCCTGCCGGCAGTTTTCCCTTCATTTCTTAAAAAGCTCTCCAGGTAAAAGCCGGAAGCCCGGTGATGTTTGGCCGGGACTGCTTAATACATCGACGCCAAAAGTACCTGCCGCCCCCAGCGGTCGTAAAAGCCGCCTGCTTGCCTTTGATGCAAATCCACGGTCCAGTATTCGGGGATACCAGCCGTTTCGTACACCTTCAGCTTCGCTTGCCCCAATTCTTTTTCGATTACCTCAGCGTGAAATTTCTTCTTTCTATCCTATCATTTCCCGCTCTCCCCTGAAAATCCAGATTCTCTCCAGATTCTGTTTTTAATGTTGTGCTGCTATTGCACCATTTTCATGTACATCAAATGAATTTCGGTTCTCTACATCAACTGGCAAGCGATTTTTTCCGGTTAGTAGCCGCAAGGCCTCTACCGGCCAACAGCCATTGCACCCGATATGAAGCATAGTAGCAGAAAAAAAAGAATAGTAGTGGCTTCCGCCCTTTCATCCAACTTAAGCATTCAAAAATCACGACAAATAATTTTATGAACATCAGGGTAATCCTTCTATGTCTGTGCGTAGGTTACGCAATTGCGGGTTGCGAATCTCACGGAGAGCATCGCGAAAAAGAGGCAAAATTTCTAGTAACAACTCCGCTTAGAAAAGATACGTCTGTCACCCGAAGTTACGTGTGTCAGATTCACTCGGCCCAGCATATCGAGCTAAGGGCGCTCGAAAGAGGCTACCTGGAAAGCATCTATGTAGACGAGGGACAGTCTATCAAAAAAGGCCAGCTCATGTTCCAGATTATGCCAAGGCTGTACCAGGCCGAGCTGAAACGAGCCGAAGCGGAGGCAAGCTTTGCCGAAATAGAATATCAGAATACCAAAAGCCTGGCCGAGAGCAATGTAGTAGCACCCAACGAGCTGGCCCTCGCAAAAGCGAAGCTCGACAAAGCAAAAGCCGAGCTGGCTCTGGCACAGGTTCATCTCGATTTCACTCAGGTACGAGCACCTTTCGACGGCATTATGGACCATTTCCACGTTCGTTTGGGCAGCCTGGTAGAAGAGGGCGAGCTGCTCACCACGCTGTCCGACAACCACGAAATGTGGGTGTACTTCAACGTGCCGGAGGCCGAATACCTCGACTACAAGGGCAAAGCAAAAAAAGACAGTGTGATAAATGTAGGCTTGCTGATGGCAAATAATCAGCTTTTTGACTACGCCGGCAAGGTAACTGCCATCGAAGCTGACTTTAACAACGAAACAGGAAATATTGCATTTCGGGCTACCTTTCCCAATCCAAAAGGCCTGCTCAGGCACGGCGAAACCGGCAATATAGTGGTGGAAACCCCGCTGAAAGGCGCACTTCTCATACCTCAAAAAACCACGTTCGAAATCCTTGACAAAAAATACGTCTTTGTTGTAGGCGACGATGGAATAATTCACGCCCGGGAAATCACCGTTGGGGCAGAGCTGCCGCATCTTTACCAGGTAACAGCCGGGCTCGGTGAAAATGAAAGGATACTGCTGGAGGGCCTTCGGAAGGTGCGGGACGGCGACAAGGTGGCCGGCCAACTTTTGGCGCCGGAGGCTGCCGTATCCGACCTTAAACTCCACGCTGAGTAAATCCACACACTTAAAATTCTTACGTAGATGCTGTTTAGCAGAATAATACACCGACCTGTATTGGCTATTGTCATATCGGTCATCCTACTGTTTACCGGTACGTTGGCTATCAAGACTCTGCCCATTTCGCAGTTTCCTGAGATTGCTCCCACCACGGTAAACATATTCATTGCCTACCCCGGCTCCAACGCCGAAGTACTGGTAAACTCCACACTTATCCCGCTGGAGCAGGCGATCAATGGTGTTCAGGATATGCGCTATATATCGTCTGATGCTACCAGCGCAGGCGAGGCCACCATCCGGGTTATTTTTGAGCCCGGCACCGACCCCAACCTGGCCGTAGTACGGGTAAAAACAAGGGTTGACCAGGTAATGCCGCTTCTTCCCGAGCTGGTTCAGCGCGAGGGCGTGATCATTACCCCGATACAGCCCAGCATGCTGATGTATGTGAACCTCTACAGTACCGACGAAAATGCCGATGAAAAATTCCTGTACAACTACGCCAACGTGCACATGATACAGGAAATCCAGCGGATAAAAGGAATTGCGAGGGCACAAATACTCGGCAGCAGGCAGTATGCCATGAGGGTGTGGCTGAAGCCCGACCGGATGAGGGCCTACAGGAT
Source organism: uncultured Imperialibacter sp. (assembly GCA_965651695.1). GTDB lineage: Bacteria > Bacteroidota > Bacteroidia > Cytophagales > Cyclobacteriaceae > Imperialibacter. Next base: position 2,997 of record CBFGTI010000073.1, read on the forward strand.
TTCGGCGGAAGACGTAATGGAATCGATGCTGGAGCAGAGCATCCTGGCTCGCCCGGGCCGGCTGGGGCAAAGCTCCGGCAAGCAGGCCCAGTCGCTGGAGTATGTGCTGGCATACCAGGACCGGTTTAACAAACCCGAGCAATACGAAGGCATCATCATCAGGGCCAACGAAGAGGGCGAGATCATCTACCTGAAGGATATAGCTGAGGTGGAACTGGGCAGTGAATTTTTTGATATCTACTCCAACCTGGATGGCTATCCGGCCGCTTCCATCGTGCTGAAGCAGAATGTTGGAACCAATGCTTCCGAGGTGATTGAAGAGGTAAAGGCGAAGCTAAAGGAAATGGAGAAGTCCTTCCCTCGTGGAATGGATTACAAAATAAGCTACGATGTATCCAGCTTTTTGGATGCTTCTATCGAGCAGGTAACGCACACCCTCCGCGACGCATTTATACTGGTAGCCCTGGTTGTATTTCTCTTCCTCGGCGACTGGCGCTCCACGCTCATACCTATTCTCGCGGTGCCGGTCTCTCTTATCGGAACCTTCTTTATTTTGCAGCTGTTCGGCCTTTCCATCAACCTGATTACGCTGTTTGCCCTCGTGTTAGCGATCGGAATTGTGGTGGACGATGCCATCGTGGTAGTTGAGGCCGTCCACGCAAAAATGGAGGAACATGGCATGTCTCCCTACAATGCCGTGAAGGCGGTGATGGGAGAAATTAGTGGTGCCATCATCGCCATTACAATGGTTATGACGTCGGTTTTTCTCCCGATCACTTTTATGCCTGGCCCTGTGGGCACTTTCTACCGCCAATTCGGCATTACCATGGCCAGTTCCATCATTCTCTCTGCTGTAGTAGCCCTTACACTTACGCCCGTGCTGTGCGCCATGCTGCTGAAAAACAACCACGGCAAGGCGAAAAAGAAAACGTTTATGAACCGCTTCATCACCGGATTTAACAGCGGCTTTGAAAAGTTGACCGGCAAGTATGTGGGGCTGCTCAAACTGATCGTGAACCGCCGGGCAATCACCTGGGGAGTGCTGCTGCTGTTTGGTGCAGGCATACTGGTGGAGAATAAGATTCTTCCCTCCGGTTTCATCCCTAATGAAGATCAGGGTACAATCTACGCAGTCATTCAAACACCGCCGGGAGCTACTCTGGAACGGACCAATCAACTTGCCCAGGAGCTGCAGCGGATCTGTGAAGAAGTGGAAGGCATCGAATCGGTTTCGTCTCTGGCCGGCTACGAAATCATGACCGAGGGAAGAGGATCCAATGCAGGAACCTGCCTCATCAATCTCAAAGACTGGTCGGAGCGTCATCACACAGTCAACGAGATTATGGAGGAGCTGGAAGAGAAGACGCACAACCTCGGCGCCGTGGTTGAGTACTTTGAACCGCCCGCCGTACCGGGTTTCGGCACGTCGGGCGGTTTCTCCCTCAGATTGCTCGACAAAACCAGTTCGACCGACTACCACGAATTTGAGGCAATTAACAACAACTTCATGGATGCCCTCAGGGAACGGAAAGAACTCGCCGGCCTCTTTACTTTCTATGCAGCCAACTATCCGCAATATGAACTGGTAATCGACAACAAGGCGGCCATGCAGAAAGGCGTGTCGATAGGTGCGGCAATGGAAAACCTCAACATCATGATCGGCAGTACCTACGAGCAGGGATTTATCCGCTTCGGCCGCTTCTTCAAGGTTTATGTGCAGTCTGGCCCCGAGTACCGCCGGTACCCATCGGACCTGCAGGACCTGTTTGTGAAAAACGAACACGGAGAAATGGTTCCCTATTCGTCTTTTATGAAGCTCGTGAAACGGCAGGGACCAAATGAAATTACCCGTTACAACCTATATAACTCCGCCGCCATCAGGGGGCTGCCCGCCGCCGGCTATACCACCGGCGATGCCATGGAGGCCATTCGCGAAGTTGCAGAAAGCACCCTGCCCCTTGGCTACGACATCGCTTGGGAAGACCTTTCCTACGACCAGGCCAAGCGTGGAAACGAAGCACTGTTCATTTTTGTCATCGTAATCATCTTCGTGTACCTCGTACTGGCCGCTCAATACGAAAGCTTTCTGCTACCGCTGGCGGTGATCTTATCGCTTCCCATGGGCATATTCGGGTCCTTTTTGCTGCTAAAAATCATGGGGCTGGCAAACGACGTGTATGCGCAGGTAGGCGTCATTATGCTGGTGGGCCTGTTGGGCAAAAATGCAGTACTCATCGTGGAGTTTGCAGTGCAAAAACACCGGCAGGGAGCCTCGGTGCTCGACGCTGCCATTGAAGGGGCTAAGGTGCGTTTCCGGCCCATTCTCATGACGTCATTTGCTTTTATTGCCGGGCTAATCCCGCTGGTAATTTCCCACGGTGCGGGTGCCGTTGGAAACAGAACCATTGGCGGCTCGGCGCTTGGCGGCATGCTGCTTGGCACCATCTTCGGCGTAGTCATCATTCCCGGCCTGTACTACATCTTTGGCAAAATGATAGAAGGACGCAGCCTGATTAAGGGAGAACAGGAAGAGCCGCTTTCAGAAGAGTATGTACACACAATGCAGGAGAGAGACCGCATACTGCAACAGATTCACAAAGACACATCGCACAATGAAGAGAAATAGCATACGAAAACTGATGAATGTTCAATATAGAGGTAGAGGCCTGGCAATAGTTTTGTTAGCAATTTCGCTGCATTCATGTGCTCCCGAGCTGGCTGTGAGAAACGCCCGCAATGGGGTTCCTGAACATTTTAACCAGTCACCCGACACCACCAACTCAGCTACCATCAGCTGGAAAACGTATTTCTCAGATCCGAACCTGGCTGCCCTCATCGACACCGCATTGCGCAACAACCAGGAGCTCAACATCTTTCTCCAGGAGATTGAAATTGCGAGAAACGAGGTGCAAGCCCGAAAAGGTGAGTATCTCCCGTTTGTAAACCTGGGGGCTGCTGCTTCAGCGGAGAAAGTGGGCAGGTACACACGTTCGGGCGCTGTAGAGCACGACCTTGAAATTGAACCCGGAAAAGAGTTTCCCGAGCCGTTGCCAGATTTTATGATTGGCGCCTTCGCCAACTGGGAGATGGACGTGTGGCGGAAGCTGAGAAATGCCAGTAATGCCGCATTTTACCGTTACCTCTCCTCCCGGGAAGCCAGAAATTTTTTAGTGACCAACCTGGTGGCTGAAATAGCAAATTCTTACTACGAATTGCTGGCATTAGACAATCAGCTCCTGATTGTGTTGCAGAACATAGAAATACAAAGCAACGCCCTGGAGATTATGAAGTTGCAAAAGCAATCGGCCAGGGTTACCGAGCTTGCCGTACGCCGGTTCGAGGCCCAGCTGCTGAATACCAAAAGTCTGGAGTTCGATATAAAGCAGCAGATCTTTGAAACAGAGAACAAGATCAACTTCCTTATCGGCAGGTTTCCCCAGCCGGTTGCACGGGATGCGGCAGGCTTTGTCAATGTTGTGAAAGATTCGGTGTCTGCAGGCATACCGGCGCAACTCCTGCAAAACCGGCCCGACATTCGCAGGGCGGAAAACGAGCTTTTAGCCGCAAACCTCGACCTCGCCGTAGCAAAAGCCAACTTCTACCCTTCGCTGTCAATTACTGCCGGCGTTGGCCTGCAGGCATTTAACCCGGGCTACCTTGTGTCGAGACCCGAGTCGCTGTTGCTAGGGCTAGCGGGCGATATTGCGGCACCGCTTATCAACCGAAAAGCGATAAAGGCGTTTTACAATAGCGCGAGTGCTAAACAGGTGCAGGCGGTATACGACTACGAGCGGGCTATTCTAACCGGGTATATTGAAGTTGCCAACCAGCTTTCAAACATCCAAAATCTGAGAAGTACTTACGAGCTGAAATCGCAGCAGGTTGAGGCGCTTACGGAATCTATAGGCATCTCCGATAACCTTTTCCGGTCGGCCAGGGCAGATTACATGGAGGTTTTGCTAACCCAGCGGGAGGCACTTGAGGCCAGGTTTGAGCTGATAGAGACCAAAAAACAACAGCTGGGAGCATGGGTAAATGTATACCGGGCTTTAGGTGGCGGATGGCAGTAGAGCAAAGAGTAAGTTGGAACACAGAATAGAAGTAGCATATTGCGATGCTTACTGAGCATCCTGATATGGGAGCAACTCATTTCCTATCCAATTTGGGAGATGGGTTGTTCTGTTTATGGAAGAAGTGTCTGTTAAAACCGCACGGTTAAACGGTGCCAGGAATCCTCATACTCATACGACACACTCATGCCATATAGTTCTACAATGCGTTTCACCAGCGACAACCCCAATCCGCTGGAGTCGGTGAGCTTTCCGCCCCTTTTGAAGCGGTCGAAAAGTTCCCCGGTGGGCAGGTCGGGCGGATGGCCCGTATTTTCGATAACAAGCTGATGCGCCTCAAGTTTTACCCGGATTCGCCCGTTTTCCACGTTGTGCTTTATGGCATTGCTGATGAGGTTGGTAAACAGAATAAAAGCGAGGTCACCATTCATCGTTATTACGGGGCTCGATTCAAAAACAGTGTCGAGGCCAATGCCCCGCATCTCAATCAGTTCTTCAAAATTCTCCAGGCGTTCTTTGAGAAACTTCCTTACTTCCACCCTTTCAGTATCCACATACAGGTTATTTTCAATCCTCGACATGGTAAGCAGGCCTTCCTTCAGTCGTGAAAGCCTTCCCGCAGCCTCGTAAATTTTGCTCACTTCCCGGAGGTGCGGCTCGGCCAGTGGTTCCTGCAGGAGCATCTCTGCCTTGTTTTTAATAATAGACAACGGCGTTTGGATCTCGTGCGATGTGTTTTCGGTAAACTCCTTTAGATTTTTGTAGTCTCTTATGCTTTTCCGGATCATCCGTTCTATGGTTGTCTCCAGTTCTTTAAACTCCTCTACCCGTGTGTCTTCAAAGGCTATCGGCTGTGGCGTGGTAATGTTAAACGCCCGAAGCTGGTTTAAAATCTGGTAAAACGGCGCCCAGAGCCGCTGCGAAATGGCCCTGTTCAGCAGCACGAGCGACAAAGCCAGCACAGCAAGCGTACCCAGCATGATCTCGCTCACCCCCTCTACGATGTCCTGGTTAGGCAGCAGCGACTTGGTGATAGTCACTTTATAAAACCTGTCGTTAAACTGGTCCGAAAAGGTAAGCGTACGAAACGGCAGGTCTCGTTTCTCGTAGGGATGATACATCACAGTATCCTTCAGGAAAGGCTCTATCTGCGGATCGTACGTTAGCTCCTGAAGCTCGATTATGTCACCAATGTTCAGGTAGTAGTTATCGCGCAGGTCTTCATAAGTGTGAAGTTCAAAAATAAGCTGCTCCTGCTCCGCAAATAGCTTCTGGTTAAACTCGCGGTTAATAATTGACTTTAAAATAAGATAAGCCACGGAGCTGGCCACCAGAAACACCACCAGCAGCGCCAAAAGGTAATAGCGATTGGCAATAGACAGCAGCTTCATCTTTTACAGAATTTATAGCCAACTCCATAAACTGTCTCTATGTAGTCGTTGCCGCCACTAGCCTGTATCTTTTTGCGCAGGTTTTTCAGATGGCTGTAAATGAAATCGAAAGAACCGGCCATGTCCATGTCGTCTCCCCACAGGTGTTCAGCTATCGATTCGCGCGTGATCACTTTGTTGGCGTTGGTTACAAAATAAAGCAGAAGGTCAAATTCCTTCTTTGTCAGGCTAAGCGCTTCACCATGTATTGTAACCGTTTTCTCATAGGGCAGAATAACGATTTCGTTAAATACAATTTCATTTTGAGATTCAAAGTTACGCCTGCGGATTACGGCCCGTATCCGGGCATTGAGCTCTGAAAGATCAAATGGCTTGGAAATATAATCGTCGGCTCCAACATCAAGCCCTTTAATGCGGTCTTCCAGCGCATTTCTGGCTGAGGCGATAATGATGCCTGAGGTAGACTTCATCTTTTTCAGGCTTTCCACCACTTGTAAGCCACTGCCATCGGGCAAGTTTATGTCTACCACTATGCAGTCGTACGAATATAGCCACACCTTCTCAAGCCCCTGCTCCAGCGTTTCTACGTTCTCACAAAGGTAGCCGGCCTGCCTGAGGTATTTTACAATAGACTCGGCCAGGGCGGGCTCATCTTCCACCAAAAGGATATTCATGGCCCCAATATACCATGGAATGGGCTATGTTGCCGGGAAATTTGCATGTGTTTGCCGCGCCGAAAGCTAGCCCGGGCAATTCATTCCGCTACCTGCGCTTCGAAAACATCCAGGCAAACAACTCCGGCTCGGCATAGGCGTTCTCCCAGCTATTGTGGTTTACACCCTCATACTCAGTGTATTTTACGTCAGCGCCAAGTTCTTTAAGCCGCTCTACCATCTTTCTTGAGTGGTCAACGGCGATTACACCGTCCACATCGCCGTGAAAGAGCCAGAAGGGCACGTCAGCCTGTGCCTTCGAGTAGGCAGCCACATCGCCCCCACCGCAAACCACGGCCGCAGCGGCAAACACGTTCGGAAACCGATACACCGCCTCCAGCGTGCCCATGCCTCCCATAGAAAGGCCTGTTATATACACCCTGTCTTTGTCCACGGCTTCGTTTTTTATTACATCGCGGGTTAACGCTATTGCCAATTGCAGCCCCCCGGTAATCTCAAAGCCATAATTAAACTCGAGCTCCAGCGGGTATTTAGTCCTTTCGAACTTTACCGATGCCCAATAAGAATCTTCAGGGCACTGTGGTGCGATAACTATGCATGGAAATTTTTTTCTGTTTTCTGCTTTCAGAAAGGCGTGGGCTCCGTTTACCAGCTGCTTTTCGTTGTCGGCGCCCCTTTCGCCGCCACCATGGAGAAAAAGCACAAGCGGATACTTTTTCGAGGCATCATAGTTGTCAGGATAAAGGATTCGGTAGGGTAAAATCTGACCGTTTTCTGCTTTGAATTCTTTCTTTTCAAAAAGCGAAAAATCCTGGGCGTAAGCAAATGCAGCGCCCAGTATCGCCAGGCAAGTAAATAAGTGCTTCATGTTAGTAAATTAAAGAAATCTATCTGTCATTCATTGTAAAATCACTTCCGTCTGCTTCATGCGTCACCCCCGGATGAAACGCAGGCACATACACAAGCGTGGCAACGGCCTAATAATTCAACCCAAACCCAAACTTATACAGCGGGTTCTTGCTGTCGTACGGCACATCTTCTTTCTGGTTCCTTACCGCTTCCATAGAAGATGGGAGCTCAAACGGAAGCTTTCCGCCAGGTGAAGCCCTTCCGAAAACCACGTCGAGCACCGCAGCATCACTTGCACCGTACTCCGCCAGCAGACCCCTGGCAGCAGCATTTATCTCCGGAATTACGGCGGGCCTGTCGAGGTATAGGTTTACAATGGTAGGCACAGTTCTGAGCAACTCCAGTATCTCCTTCTTCTCCGGGTCCTTAAAATCCAGGTCTCCATGATGAAATCCCCTGGCAAAGAAGTTATCCGTTTCAACAGGAATCCATGGCGTATTAAGTCGGATAATGGCAAAATCAGCCTCTGCCGGCGTTTTCACTACGGTGCCATATCTCGCTGCCACGGAATCGGCTATGTTTCTTACATATATTTTTACTCCTTCCTTTAGCGGAAGTACGTTGCCTTCATTCTTCAGTAATGTCATAGCTCTGCGCTGTGAGGCCTCACCGGCAGCCAGCGACTCCCGCTTCCCGATTACCTCCGTCACTTTTGTCTCGTCCACATAGGGATCATCAAACAACCCCAGCTGAAATTTCTGGCGGAGTAGCCTGCGTACCGACTCATTAATGCGTGCTTCACTCACTTTACCTGCCTTTACCAGGCTCACAACCAAATGAGGCACGCTTTCACCTCCAAATTGGTCCACCCCGGCATCAATAGCTTTTTTCACCCGGTCCTCCTCATTAAGCCCTTCCACCCCCCATGCCCTTGCCGGCCATACGGTAGTGCCCATATTTGTGTCCGTTATCAAGCCCCAATCGGTACATACTACTCCGTCAAACTTGTACTTCTCCCGCAGCAGCGTAGTTATAATTGTTTTATTGAAAGCCATGGCTACATTTTCATCTGTTTGGCCTGTGGGTATTCCATAGTAAGGCATCACAGAGGCCGTCCCGGCCTCAAAAGCTGCTTCAAAGGGTATAAGGTGGTAATCGAAATTATCTCCCGGGTACACCTGCCCTTTTTGAAACTCGAAATGCGGATCGAGGCCCTCTTTTTGCGGTCCGCCACCGGGAAAGTGCTTCGTCATTGTAGCCACGCTATGGGGGCCCAGCGCCTCTCCCTGAAAACCGCGGATGTATGCTCGCACCAGCTTGGCCGACAACGCCGCATCCTCACCAAAAGTGCCACTTATTCGAGGCCAGCGGGGCTCCGTAGCCAAATCTATTTGCGGATGAAGCGCCACCCGCATCCCAACCGCCAGGTATTCCTCCCTTGCTACCTCGGCAAACTGCCGCACCAGGTCCTCGTCGCCAATAGCCGCAAAGCCGAGTGTTTCGCACCACTGTGAAAACGAGGTGGCCGCCATCGAAAAAATGTTGTTGCTGAAGTGGTTGCGTGGGTCAGAGGCGATGGTAACGGGAATCCCGAGCCTGCTCCGTTCGGCCACCTTCTGCATTGCATTGTAGCCCTTGGCAAGTGCCTCCGCAGCCGGCACTTGCCAAAAGTTGAAGTGGTTCATCTTTCGGTCGTTGATAGACTCAACAGACGAGGGAAGCCGTGCAGCAAAACCCTGAGCGTCTTCCCGCTTCTCAAGTGACCATCGTCGTTCACAAACGTACCGTTGATAAACATTAACCCTGCCTTTTCCTCTATGGTCATTTGGCCAAGGAGGTCATTCACCCGATCGTCCACACTAGCTGAACGATCTTCATACACGTCCATCCGGCCGTTTTTGTTGAGGTCACGATACTGCCCTACCTCTTTTTGAGGTGCACTACAACTGCTCGCTACCAGGCCGGCCATGGCGAGCCAGATATTTACCGTGCATAATCTACTCATATCGAAGCAATTAAATAATGTGTCTATATGACGCAATATAGATTTTTTTCCGTATTATTGATTGATATTATTTATCTTTTATTCTTTGGTGTCTCAAAGAGTAGTGCACGTGTGGGGCAACAGCAAAACAAAAAGTGAATGATGTCGGACTTTCTTGACAGCGGCGGCGAAATATATCATCCGGGCCTATCGGTCGATTGCGTCATTTTCGGATTTCACGAAAATGAGCTAAAGGTGCTGCTGCTCAAAATGAAGCACACCAGCAAATGGGCGCTTCCCGGCGGCTTTGTGCTCAAAGAAGAGCATGTCGACATTGCAGCTAACCGGGTGCTGGAAAACCGCACCGGCTTGAAGGACATCTTTCTGCAGCAGTTCTACACCTTTGGCGACCCGGCAAGGCACGATCATGAGCTCGACCTGGAGTTGTTCAAGCAAAGTGGCCGCGATCCGGTAAAGGAGCATTGGTTTCTGCAGCGGTTTGTTACCGTAGGCTACTACGCACTTATCGAATTTTCGAAAGCAAATCCCCGCCCCGATACCATTTCGGATGCCTGCGAGTGGAAGTGCATTGACGAACTCCCGGAAATGATACTGGACCACCGAAAAATACTGGAAAAGGCCCACGAAACCCTTCGTTACCACCTCAACTTTCAACCGATTGGCGCCAACCTGCTTCCGGCAAAGTTTACCATGCCCGAGTTGCAAAAGCTGTACGAAACCATCCTGGGCAAATCGCTGGACCGACGCAATTTCCAGCGTAAAATGCTGGCATATGGCATCCTCACCGACTTGGGAGAAAGAAGAAAGGGGGGTGCTCACAAAGCACCATACCTCTACAGTTTCGACCTGAAAAACTACAACGCAGCACTGAAGAAGGGGCTAAAGGGAAGCTGGTAACCAGATGTTCGCCATGGCCGACCACAGCTTAGGGCAGGTCCGGGGGCAGCAAAACGCCGCAGCCTTACATTCTCTGACAACCTATGCGCACCGTTGCTATCGCCGTGCACCAGGAGGGCAGCTAACAAAAAAGGAGCCCGAAAGCTCCTTTACTATTTCTATCACAAATGAGGCTTAGTACTCCCAAAGTTGGTTTTCGAAGTCTACCAGCTCATATTCCAGGCGCTGTGAGGCCAAAATGCCCTCCTTGCGTGATTTCTCGTAGATCTCCACAATCCGTGCATCTTTCGGGTTGGAGTATTTGATAAGTGCGGCGCTAAACAACCTCAACTCGAAAGCGTCGGCCATGTTGCGATGCTCGGCCATGTTTTGTGTGTTATACCACACAGCCTCGTCGGGCATACTCCGGAAAAGCTGCACCAAATCTTTATACCTGAACGATGCGATGGGCTTCTCGTAAAGCGCCGGATTTTTATCGGCAGGTAGCAACATGGTGAATGCCTGAATATCATGATACATCCTTGACCTGTTGCGGTCGAAGAACCAATCCTCCCTTATTTCGAAAATCGAAAAATCTCTGGGGTTAAATTCCAGTGCTGTCGCTGCTGCCGCAGGCTGTTGCTCACCGCCCGTAGTAGACTCTCCACCACCCCAATCGCTGGTATCGGCTCCCCAATCACTGCTGGTATCATCTCCAAAACCCATCGCTTTTTCTTCTTCGGTTAACCCACCGCCCTCTTCAGGGAGCTTCAGGTTCTCGAGGAATTTCTCTTTCGACATTCTCCTCGTAAGTGAGTCGTTTTCGTAAGGGAACAGCAAGCCGGCCTTCACCGCGCTAATGAGTATCCTTGGGAGCTCCCCGTTTTGCGAGTAAAACGGCAGATTAATCTTCTCTTTCAAATCCATCCTCCACCAAAGCATCCGCTTATACATCACCTGCGACTCGTGCACGGGATGGATGGAGTGCATATTGTAGCCCGGCTTCTCTTCCTGCGCTACCGACACTTGCACAGAGCCGGTTGCAAGAAAAAATGCCAAACCAATTACATAAACAAACTTTTTCATACCTGTATAATTTACTGAATTCGGATAGTAAGAATTCGCGGACCATAATTATTGAAGTCCTCAACTTCTCCCTTGTAATTCATCCTTGCAACTTTCTTCACGTCAATTACTATGGCATCACCACTGCGGGCTTGTCCTGCCAGTTCACTGAGATTAATATTTTCGTCGTTGAAGGTTCTCACCAATACAGCACGAGCACCCCTCACAAGCGCAATCTCAGCACTAGTTACCCTGAAACGAGCATCCTTCGGAAGCATAGAGGCAAACGACTCGTCAGGATTCGCTTTGATCTGTATTGAACGGGGAGCCTGTGGAACACCAGTTTTCAGGTTAACTTCTCTGCCGCCCGACAACACAGTGATTTCAGGCTTCGGTATCCTCTTTACCTGAAACGTCTCAGTCCCCAGCAGGTTACCTGAGCTCAGTACACCGATCTTCACCTCGGCAGCCTGAGGCACAATCGTTACAAAACCCTTTCTGTTAGGATCTTTGGTATGCGTGCCACCTGTAACGGTGAAAGAAGGATCGTATGCAGCACCCATAGCAGGCACTTGTATATTCAACTCATTACCGCAGTTCAGGTACAGCGCAGAAATTGCTGCTGACTGAATCTGAATAACCGGCTTAGATACGAAGTACTTCACCTGGTTTACAAAGGTTGTATCTTTTCCCCTTGAGTTTACTGTAATTGAAGCTTCGAATGACTTCTCGGCGGTACCATCTACGTAGTTGCCTGGCGTAGCCACAAATTCAACCTGGCCCATACCTCCCACAACCGGTATGTCTTTACCGTCTACCTTCATGGTAGGATTGGCAGAAGAGGAAGACGCCGCAATGAACAGCTCAGCACGATATTTTGTACCAGCCGCCACAATGTTCGACTCAGGCTTCACCATGGCAACTATCTGGTCGAATTTTAGATCGGCAGCACCTACCTGGCGTGCAAGTTCCTCAAGTGCACGGGCTTCAGCATCTACTACTTCCATTTGAAGCTGCGTGAGTGTAGCCAGGGCACCCACCATCGGGGTGTTTGAGCCGAAGTTCAGTTCGGCAAATCCCTTTTTGTTCTGGTTAGGGTCGTTGGCAAATACAGGCACGTCACTGGCATCAAGTGCCAGGTTCTTAAAGCTATCGTCGCCGGTGGCTTCTCTCAAATACTGTGCATGCTGATTGAGCCTATCCCTCAACTCATCACCTTTGCCCTGGTTTACGAACAAAGCAGGTGCTGTGTCAATATCTTTTTGACCAACATACTGACCATGCTCGTCACGATTGCCTGTAAGGGAAATGAGTTGGTTCTTATACTCCTCCAGCTCCGCTTTCATTTTCTCGGTCTCTTCGCGGAGAGCTTTTGCTTTTTCAAGCACCGCCACGTCGGCAGCCCTGTTGCCCGACTCGGAAACAGTGTTCTCGATTCTGGCAATAGTTGAGACGTTGGCAGCCTCCTTTTCACTCACTGTTGCCTCGAGGCTCATATTGATCAGCACGAATTTTTCCAGTACGCTATTACTTACCTGCAATGCAAGCAGTGCGGTAAGTACCAGGTACATCATACCGATCATTTTGTCTCTTGGCGATTGTTTACCTCCAGCCATAATTTTCTTTTTAAAATGGTCTTAATGATTAACCTTTCATGGCAGTTAGCATATTGCCATAAACTTTGTTAAGCGCAGTAATATTCGTTGTAAGTTTAGAAAGTTCGCCTTTGAATTGCTCGGTATCTTTACCGGCCTGGGCAATGCTCTCCATGGCTGCACCCACATTCGAATAAAACTTCTGCATAGCCTTCAGGTGTGTATTGGCATCCTGAAGTTCCATTTCATATACTGCATTGAGTGCACTCAGATTTTTGGTAACACTTTGTACCTGCGAGTGATACTCCTTTGAATCTTTGGTAGCGCTGGCCATTTCTGCCACTGCAGCAGATGTGGTAGCGTAGGCTTTGTTCATATCCACCAGCGACTTTGTAGCCTGCTTCACGTTATTGGCATATTCGTTAGTAGCTACTGCGGCGTCGCCCAAAGTGGCCATTTTGTTTGTTGTTTCGGCCAGGCTCTTCATGCCTTTGCCGAGGCTGTCTAAAAGCTCGGGGCCAATTTTCGCATCACCAAGCAACTTATCAAGCTGCTGGCTGGTACCATCGCCAACGGCTACGGGTGCAGCCCTGCGTGGAGCAACCGGCGCACCATCAAAATCGTCGGCCAGTTCGGGATATACTTTAGACCAGTCTACTTCCTTATGTTTAGGCTCGAAAGCACTCAAGAAGAATATGATGGCTTCGGTTGTTAAGCCGATACCCAACATCTCACTCGCACCGGGAAGGTGGAGAATTTTGAACATAGCACCCACAATAACTACCGCAGCTCCAATACCATACACTTTGGGCATTATCGTTGTAAAGAGAAGCTCCTGAAATCCGCCTTTTTTGCTCATCTGATTAAAAATTTAAAGTTCTTACTATTGGTTTTGGTTAGTGTTAGAATTCGCTTCCAGCCGATCTTCCTAAGTAGGTCATTGCACAGCGGAATCCTATACTTGCACGTGATGTATCTTTATATTCGAAAGTCCTTGTACCCGTCTCCAGGTAGTAGGCAATATCTTTCCACGATCCACCCCTGATTACCTTACGAGGCTCGTTGTCGTCGTTGAAAGTAGGGTTGAGGTCCCATACCAACGGCACTGAGGCTTCGTTGAATGCATCCTCGCACCACTCGGCTACGTTGCCCGACATATCGAAAAGGCCGTAGTCGTTGGCAAAAAAGGTACCCACAGGAGCTGTGTACGCAAAGCCATCGTCGAAATAGTTTCCTCTGCCTGGCTTGAAGTTGGCAAGCAAACATCCCTTGGTGTTTCGAATGTACGGGTTACCCCAAGGATACTTCGCCATGTCTCTTCCTCCACGTGAGGCATACTCCCATTCTGCTTCGGAAGGAAGCCTGAAGTCGGGCATTCTGAAAAGCCCCTGGTCGGCCCTCCAGCTATTGAGATAGTCGGTACGCCAGTTGCAGAATGCCTTGGCTGCCTCCCAGTCTACACCCACCACCGGATACTGATCGAAAGCAGGGTGAGACCAGTAATAAACCATCATAGGGTCGCCCATGTGGTGTGTATAGTCTCTCACCCATACAGTAGTGTCGGGGTAAATGTCTTCAATTGCAAAGCCTTCCGGAAGTTCCGTTTCAGACCCTTCAGCGATTGCATACACAAATTGCCGATACTCGTTGTTGGTAATCTCGGTATCGTCCATGTAAAAGCCGCCAATAGTAATCTGCTTATTAAAGTTGATCTGCGTGGCCGCCACATCCTCATCGGCCTGCCCCATATGGAACGTGCCGGGTGGTACCGACACCATGCCGAACGGAATGGTCATCTCCCAACCTTCCCGGTCGGGCACGCCCACCAGCTCTCCCCTGTCGTCGTAACCACCGCCTCCTATCCCCAGCAGACCACACGACTGAGAAAGAAAGGCAAGCACAGAAAGGAGCGCTAAGTTCTTTAAAACACTCTTATTATTCATAACACCTAGTTTATAAAAAATCCTGTAACTATAAAACAACACAAGTTTATCAAATATTGCCATTAAAGGTTTTTATACCAATTTACAAAGAGTCGGCTATCGCAATTTTAGCAAAAAAAAGAATAATTCCGTTAAGAAAACATCTTTTGTTTCACAAAACAAGTTTTTTCCTTCATAAACGGATATTCTGGCCTAAAACCGGAACCTCGGCGTGCGGATTATTTTTTTGCCGCCACCACCTGAAAGCGTGCCCAGCTTATAGCGAAGAAAAACCTCGTGCGACGTCGCTTGCTTGGCTTCCCTGTTTTCCACAACCAGGTCAAACGAATAGCCCATTTTTAAAATTCCATCTTTCAAAAAATTATACCCCATCAGCAAAATAACTGCTTCCGACTGCCTGAAACTGACGCCACCCCACAGCTTATTGCGGTAAGTGGCCGTAGCTCCGGCGTCGAATGTAATGGTACGGAACGTAGACCGAACCAACACCGAGGGGGCGATCTGCAGGTTATAAGTAGGGTTGAAGGTATAGCCGGCCATTAAGCTGGCAGTGCGTGCGAGGCGGTTTTCTATGTTGCTCACACCGAAGTCGAAAGATGGCGAAATGATGTGGTTCATAGCAAGCCCTACATAAAAATTTAAATTTGAATACATGATGCCAGCGCCAATGTCGGGGCGTATCTGACTTTCCCTGCCAGACTTGTTGAGGGGGTCGGTAGGGTCTACAAAGCGGTATTGATTGAAATCGATCGACTGCATGACGACCGCCGGACGAATGCCGATGCTTAAGCGGCCCTTGTTGATGTTTTTTGAATAGGCCCCCAGAAACTGCACATGCGCATTGGTGAGAGGCCCCACCTGGTCGTAAATAGCTGTAGCTCCAAAGGCAGTACGCAAACCGGGAATGGGCATCCCAAAATTGAACTGCTGGGTGGTGGGTGCGCCGCCGCTGCCATCAAATGACGTAGCATACCCAGCCCACTGCGTGCGGTGTAGCGCCGAAATGTAGCCGCTTTGCTCCTGCGTAAGCCAGGCGGGGTTGTACAACGCCTGATTGAACATGTAGTGGCTAAAGTGCGCATCTTGCTGGGCCAATGCGAAATGGCGTGCGGCAAACAGAAAAATTACCAGGAGAATGAGCTTATTTTTCATTAGGCAATCGTTCGATACTGTTAAGGTAATGAATCGGGTGCAAAAGCTAAAGACCAACTTTAAAAACCTCATGACAACCATCTTTACCAGAGTGTTTTCTCCTAAAAAATGACTGCATATACCCCTCCTTCAACTGACTCAACTGCTCTTACAACAATCAGAACGAACAGAAACCTTAATTAGTCCAGGCCATTTGCTTTGCGGATGTACATTTCGAGGGCGCCCGTCATAGAAGGTGCGTTCGGAAAGGGAGCTTCGATGTCGAGTATGAGGTTGGCATCTCTCACGGCTTTGGCCGTTGTTGGGCCGAAAGCCGCAATGCGGGTGTAGTTTTGTTTAAACTCAGGAAAGTTTACGAACAGCGAATTGATGCCGGAAGGGCTAAAGAACGCCAGGATGTCGTAGTACACATTCTCCAGGTCCGACAGGTCGCTTGCCACTGTTTTGTAAATAATAGCCTCCGAAAAATTGAAGCCGTTCTTTTCGAGAAACATGGGAATATCTTCCTTGCGGATGTCGGAGCAGGGGAAAAGATATTTTTCGTTTTTGTGCTTTTTAATGATCTCTATCAGATCGTTGGCTGTACGGAGGCCGGTAAAAATTTTTCGCTTCCTTATTACAATATACTTCTGGAGGTAGTTGGCTGTTTGCTCCGAGATGCAGAAGTACTTCATGTCGGCCGGTATCTCAATTTTGCTCTCGGACGCCAGCCTGAAAAAATGATCGACGGCATTGCGGCTGGTAAAAATAACCGCTGTATGCGCCAGAATGTCAATTTTCTGCTGCCTGAACTCCTTAATGTTCAAAGGCTCTATTTTAATAAAAGGACGAAAATCGATTTTTATCTTATACTGCTCCGCCAATTTAAAATATGGAGAATTCGGGTCTGAAGGCTCAGGCTGTGAAACAAGAATACTTGACACTTTCCGAAGCCTACTCTTGTCGTCCAAGATCATATCTGCACTATTTCCTTTTAAAAATCCGCCCCATTCTTCCGTTCAAAAAAACATCCATTTGAGCAAAAGAATAGCAGGTAATGTTTCAGTGGCGCAAAGATATGAAAATAAATGGAGTTTTTGATAGCGGGTTTCAAATGCCAATTTGTAAAACAGCAAAAGGATTATAAGGCAAGTGAAAACCGCTGCAAGCAGTGGAAGATTGTTGAGCAGCCAGGCTGAAACAGCTGAATTGAGATAAAAAAAGGGCAGAAAAATAAAAAGACCGACTGATAGCAGTAAAAAACCGCCGCGCAGGTATTCGTAAACCTGGGTGTAGGTGGCCCCTGAGAGCTTAAAAATTGCACCAAAAACCTGGATAAGCAGCCTTTTGCCTAAAAAGAACGCCAGCATCATCAGCGAAAAGAGCAGCCACCGTTCGAAGTACTGAAGCAAAGTGGGCGAAGCCTCGGCAGGCGAACTTTTGAAATAAAACAGGCAGAGGAAAAAGCCCGAAAGAAGGCTTACCAATGCATGCGATACAAGCGAAGGAGCCGAAAGCAAACGGAAGCCTGCCACCAGGTCGTCGCGCCCCCGGGTGCTGAGCATCCGGCTTACGTCGAGAAACGACCGGAAAATGCGTGGAAACTGATGCCGGTACACGGAGATAATGGCCAGGAATATGAACGCAAACAAGAAAAGAAATTGGCTCTGTGCGTTAGACGACCTGCGCCCCGGTGTAAGGTCGGTGGCAGACAGCGACAACAGGCGCGACGACACCAGGCTAACAGAAGCATGGTCTATAATGTTGGTGGGGGCATGGAGTGTTACAAATACCGAATCTCTACCGAACTGCCTTCTCCAGTCGGAAAGTGCCGCTTCGTAGCATTCACTTCCGGTTTGCGCGATAATGAGCTGCTGACCTACCCAGATGGCCATGCCCGCAGGACCACATATTTTTAACACTTTGTCCTCCTCCCCTTTCAGTCTTAAATAAAAGGCAAGCAGGTTGGGATCGGGCGTTTGAGACTCGAAATACGGCAAAAATGCTGCCGCGGCCTTGTCGTAGTACCAAAGCTCCTCCTCAATACCTGTAACGGCGCGGCTTTCCTGCCCCCACACACGGCACGGCACCAGCAAAAGGCACACAATGATGGAATGAAGCAAAAAGCGGTATCGTCTCATAAGGTAGTTTTGCAGCGCCGGCTTATACGGGGTGCAAAATACTATGCCGGGCATGAACAGCCATAACTTTAGAACTAATTTTTGCCGTGGAATACAAAATCGAAGCGCCGGTCGACAGGCGATCAACTTTGTTTCCGGTCTTCGGTGCGGCGGCCTAAAAACGGTTGACAAAACCGAAATGAATTTTGGGTTGGGTGAGGTCGATCGCCTGGCTGCTCCCCCCACCGGCAGCCACCGCGATCCTGAAAAAACCGGCATTTACATTCAACAGCAGGCCGCCTCCGAAGCCAACCGCATACAGCACGTTGTCATTTTCTACCGACAGCACTCCCTGGTCGGCAAAACCGACGAGGTAGCTTTGCTGGTCGAGCAGAAACCGCCACTCAAGTACCAGAAGTGCAAATGAGCGGGTGTAAAACTGGTTTTGGTTGAAGCCCCGCAAGCTAAAGGGACCGTCGGTGAGGCCCCCAACCCGGTAGAGATCGTTCTGAAAAAGCTGCTTGTTGATAATGGTGCCCAGCCGGACGTCTTGCACGAAAACCGAACCGCCTCGCATGCCGGTATAATTTTCGACCGACGCAGCGATAGAAGACTGAAGGGAACTGAGCAAGACACCATCGTAAAATGCAGGATCGAGCGAGGCATTCCGGATCACTTCTTTTTGCCCTACGGCGCCTGCAAGTTGAATTTTCGTGCCCGAGGTTGGCATCTGAATACGGTTGAGTGTGGAATAAAGGATGCCGAGGCTGTATTCGTTGAGCCGGCTGTCGGCGTTGGTGAGGCGGCCCCCTTCTGTTGCCGCGGCTTCGGCCAGCAGGCCGTTACGCCGGAAGTTGGCCCCAAACCTTGCGGAGTAGCGGGCCGATAATGGCAGGGAAAATTCGAGCGCAGCCTGCCGGTTGATGAAGGCAGTATCTTGCTTGAGCTGCCTGAAGGATGCATGCAGGGTGAGTGGAGACCCCAGCAGCACCGGGTGGTTGTAGGCGGCCTGAAGTTGCTGTGAAGCTGCGCTGAAGTTTTGCCAGTCGAGATACAGCTGCTTGCCGCTGCCCAACAGGTTGTAGAGATCGGCCTTGAGTTGCCCGGTGATCAACAGCTTGTCGGTATCCGGGTTTTGTCCGGGCAGAAATCCCAAAATGCCATCGAGCTGGTTTACCTCCAACTCTTCCACCTGTATGGTTACTTGTGCCTTTCCCGAATAAAAATCGACAATGGGCGTAGAAGGTGTTTGCAGATAGCCGCTGGCATTCAACCGTGCGGGAATTTCTCTCACCAGCTTTTCGGAGTACGGCGCCCCTGGTACAATGGCCAAAAACTTCTGGAGGAATGACATTCGTGTTTTTTCCGCACCCTGTACCTGCAGCGTATCGAACACAATAAAGGGCCCTTTCTGCACCTGCGCTCTAACAAATAATGTATCGCTTTTCTGGTACGACGAATCGAAATATACTTTGGCGAATGGATAGCCATTGTTTACATACTGTTCAAGCTCACGTTGAAGCCCCCGCCGGTAACCGGCCCCGGGCGTACTGGTTTTCAAAGGCTTTTTGCGGGTAGAAAGCCCCTCCACTATCAGCAAATGCTTGTTTCCTGAAGAAAGGGAGCCCTGTAGGGTATCGTGAGACCAGCCCAGCTGCTGGTAAGAAGCAAGCAGATGCCCCTGATTGCGCAGGTTAGTCACTACTTTTTCGAGCGCCGACATAAGCAATGCTGAGTCGTAGAACACCTTGCCTCCGAGTGCATCCAGCGCCTCTTTGGCGGGGGTATCGGTGGGATGAATGGAGTAGTGCAGCTGCTGTGCCTGCGTGGCGAACCCGCCCGCCAGTAAGCCCACTATTTTCAGAACCACAGTAAGTCTGACAACTCTACTCAACGTTTTCTTATTTTTGCTGCACTAAAGTAAACGGTATTGGCTGGAATTTACATTCATATTCCCTTTTGCAAGCAGGCCTGTCATTATTGCGACTTCCATTTCAGCACCAGCATGGGTCTTAAAAAAGATCTTGTGACGGCCATATGCAGGGAAATCTCGCTGCAGAAACACTTTTTAAGCTCCGAAGCCGTGGAAACGATCTACTTTGGGGGAGGTACGCCGTCGCTGCTTGAGGAGGCTGAGCTGACCGAGATATTGGACACCATCCGGCAAACCTTTGAGGTACAACCTGCCTGCGAGCTAACGCTGGAGGCTAACCCTGACGACATGGACGCAAAGAAGCTTGAGATGTTGCGCAGACAGGGCGTGAACAGACTAAGTATCGGCATTCAGTCGTTCCACGATGCGCACCTGCAGTTGATGAACCGGTCGCACAATGCCACGCAAGCTAAAGAAGCTGTGGGAGCTGCCCGGGTGGCCGGCTTCGAAAACATTAGCGTCGATCTTATTTATGCTATTCCGCACCCCGATCATACAGTGTTGAGAAGCGACATTGCGCAAGCCCTTCAGCTAAGTCCGGAACATATTTCGGCCTATTGCCTCACCATAGAAGAGAAAACAGCCTTTGGCAAGTGGCAAAAAACGGGAAGGCTGGTACCGGCAGACGAGGCATTTGCAGCAGAGCAATTTGAGTTGGTGACTGAAACACTTGAGCGCCATGGCTATGAACAGTACGAGATCTCCAACTTTGCCAGGGAGGGTTTTTACTCCCGGCACAATACAAGCTACTGGCAGCAAAAAAAATACCTGGGCATTGGCCCGAGTGCGCACTCGTACAACGGCCAATGGCGGCAATGGAACGTGTGCAACAACGCCAAATACATTAAAAGCCTGAGGGAGGGCGTTGTGCCGTTCGAAAAAGACGAAATTAGCCCGGCCGACGCCTTTAATGAGTACCTGCTCACCAGCCTGCGAACCAAATGGGGAACAAGCATGGCGCTATCGCAGGCAAGGTTTGATGTGAACCTGGCTGAAAAAAAAGTGAGTGAACTTGCACTTCTTCAAAAGGAAGAATTATTATTTGTGCGGAATAGTACCTTATATTTAACAAAAAAAGGGAAACTTTTGGCTGACGAGATAACCAGCCGGCTCATGGTTTTTTAGAACTGAAGCTAAAACGACGGATAAACACCTCCTTTAATGGAAAAAGAAGAGAAAAAGGCCTTTATGCTCCTCAAGTCGCTTATCTTCCATTATCATGGATTAGATGAAGATGAGCAAAACATGCTGAATGAGTCGGCCGAAAAGCTCGACAGTTTTGAGGAGCTGCAGTGGGCCAATACATTTATAGCTGAGGATTACCTTTCGGCCTTCGACAGATCCAGAGAGTATTTGAACAAGGTGATTGGTAAGCTGGAGAAAGAAAAAAAGCTGAAGTACCTTCTTTCCGTATGGGAGGATAACGATAAGAAGGGTTACCTCACAGAAATGGAGGCAACCGCTATGCTAAACCTTGCCAAAGACTGGCATATAGAAAGAGAGCTTATCAACATTGTGAAGCAGTAGCCTACAGCGACATCATGTCTTTAAACTTGGCCGCCTGCCGCCTGCTCACCTCCACTTTCTCTCCACCTTTTAGCTGAACCATCAGTCCGCCGTTGAACCAGGGCTCAATAGACTCCACCCAATCCAGGTTCACGATATGTTTGCGGCTTGCGCGGAAAAAAGTGCGGTCGTCAAGACGCTCGTCCAATGCGTTGAGCGACTTGTGAATCATCGGCTTAAAGTTGTCGAAATACACCTTTATATAGTTGCCGTCGGATTCAAACAAACGGATGTTCGACAGCCGCACAAACCAGCACTTGTCTCCATCTTTTACGAACACCTGGTCGTCGGCCCCCAGTTTCTTTTGGGGCTGATCGGAGGCTGAAGTTTCACTCTGGCCGGGCGTTTCGTTAAAAAGCTTCTTTACCGTTTCGTTAAGCCGCTCGGGTTGTATGGGCTTCAGCAGGTAATCGAGTGCGTTGTACTGAAACGCCTTTATTGCGAACTCATCGTAGGCAGTAGTAAAAATTACTTTTGGCGCTTTGTCAAGGCTTTCCAGCAACTCGAACCCCGTTTTGCCCGGCATCTGGATATCCAAAAAAATAAGGTCGGGCTGCATGCTGTTGATTTTCTCAAAAGCGTCGTCGGCATTTACAGCCTCTCCAATCAGTTCAATGTCTTTGTGAACGTTCAGGAGGGTTGTAAGCTCTTTTCTCGCCAGCCTTTCGTCGTCAATTATTAAAGCTCTCATAATTAATGTATTGTCTGTAAATTTAAATTATTTCGGGAAATTTCAATTCAGTCAGCACGCCATTGGTCCCATCGTTGGTAATAGAGAATGAAGCCGCCGTTCCATATATAAGCTTCAAACGCCTCTTGGTGTTTTGCAGCCCGTAGCCCCCGTGCGAACTTTCGACGCCATTTTTGTAGGTGCCGCTATTCCGTATCTGCACTTTTAAGGTATTTTCTTTTACCTCGGTGGAAATCCGTATATGGCCGCCGTCCTTAAGACTGGAAATGCCGTGCTTGATGCCATTCTCCACCAGGGTTTGGATCATCATAGGCGGCACCATATACAGAAAAGAATCCGGATGTATTTGAAAATCAGTTTTTAAACGTTCTTCAAACCTGATTGATTCCAATGCCAGGTAATCTTTTACCGTTTGCAGCTCCTCATGAAAAGGGATGAGCTTCTTTTTATCCAAAACCAGGGAGTACCGCAGAATGTTTGACAACTGCGTAATGGCAATTTTCGACTTCGCCGGATTTTCGTCGACAAGCGCCCTGATGCTGTTGAGGGCATTAAATATAAAATGCGGATTGAGCTGAGACTTCAGATTGTTGAGCTCAATTTCGTTGATGGTGGCTTCAAATTGCAGCGACTTGTTGTAACGCTCAAAGTAGTGATAGGTGAAGTAAATCAGGGCCCACACAAACGTCATAACCCAGGTGGGCACAATACTGCCCAGGATAAATTCAACCGCAAAGTCGCTCTTCATTAAAATACCGAGGCTAAACTGCAGCACCAGCAGAAACAGGTAGTCGACAATGCCCAGAAGGAATGTAGACAAAATGACCTTTGGAATGAGCTTCGGCCACGGCATTCCCAGCCAGTTTCGCTTTATCATTACCCAGCGCAGGAAGTGCGTGATAAGAATATAAAAGCCGGTATGTATAACCTGGCCCAGCACGATGGTACCATTGAGCGGGCGGGCAGTTGACAGTAAAAACAAGTTGATAAAGAGGTAAAGCGACCACCCACCGATCTGACAAATCCAATATATACGCCTCTTGTTGATCATCTTAGGCCCGAAATATAAATAAATTACCCACTCGCACTAATACATAAATTTTGAGCGGATGGATATTGGTTTTAAGCTCTGAGTTTTTAGTTCTGAGTTTTTAGTGTCCGGGGAAATTTCGTTACGCTCTAAAAACAACCTCTGGCTAAC
>CBFGTI010000074.1:0-25976 GCA_965651695.1 uncultured Imperialibacter sp.
TCTCCCGGCTTGTTTTTGTAGATGTAAAACCTGTAGCCATCGTACCGGTTGAGGCCCTGGTGGGTGCCAAACCAAAGAAACCCGTTGCTGTCTTTTATTGTGGAGGTGACCGTGTTTTGAGACAGCCCCTCGTCGGTACCGAGGTGTTTAAAAGTGAGGTATTCTGACTGAGATACCGCCAGAAAAACAGACAAAAGCATTTTTAGTGTAAAAATAAAGCGAAGTGCCATCGTTAGGGGCTATTGTTAGGTTGTTACTTTCATTTGCGAAATGGTTTAAATTGATGATGGATGACTTCTTCTGAAGGTAGTTACACCGGCCCGTTCATTTTTCTGGTTCCGGGGAGAACTGCCTTCAAATATTGTAAAATTGTATAATAAAAACGCTGCCTTTGCCTACCTCGCTTTCGATGAAGATGGTGCCGCCCAACGCCTCAACCTGCGTTTTTACCATATAAAGGCCTACACCTTTGCCTTCGGCATATTCCTCATGAAAGCGCTTATACAGGCCAAAAATGTGTCTTCCTTTCTTTTTAAGGTCTATGCCCATGCCGTTGTCTTTGAACCGCAACTCCACATAGTCGTCCGTTCGCCGGCTTTTGATTTCTATAACAGGTGGCGCTTCTGCTCTCCGATACTTGATGCCATTTGAAATGAGGTTATGAAAAATGCTGTGCAGGTAGCCCTTTATACTTAAGATTTCATTTGCTTCCGAAAAATCGGTTACAATACGTGCGTCCTCTTTATCTATCAGACTCGAAATACCAGCTTTTACATTGGCAACCAGGCGGGTTAGATTTACCGCTTCTTTTTTTTCCTGGCCTCCTTTTCTTACCTGTAAAATTTCATTGAGATCGGCAATGACCTCATCGAGAAGATGGACAGATCCGGAGAGTCCCGTCAAGAGTTCTTTGTAGTCGCCGTCTCCCGGCTTAAGATCGTGCAATATACTGGAAATGCCAATAAGGTTGGCAACAGGAGCTCTCAGATTATGCGAAACAATGTATGTAAACTGCTCCAGGTCTTTGTTTCGTTGTATCAGATCAAATGTCCTTTCCTCCACCAGCTTGCCAAGCTTTACGTTCTGTTTTTGTATAAGTGCTATCCGGGTTTTGTAGAGGTACAAAACAGCGCCGGCCAAAGCAGCCACGCCTGCCAGCCTAAACCACCATGTTTTCCAGAAAGGCGGCGATATGCTAATGCTGATTGAGGCACCTTGTTCGTTCCATACGCCGCTGTTGTTGGCAGCTTTTACTCTAAAAGTATAATTGCCGGCATCAAGGTTGGTGTAGGTCGCCTTGTGCTCGTTTCCCACGTAGTTCCAGTCGTTGTCGAAATTCTCCAGCTTGAATGCGTAGACATTTTCGGTGGGCGCTGTATAATTTAAAGCGGCAAATTCGAAAGTAATGTGGTTTTGCTCATGTGAAAGTTCAATGGTTTGTGCAGTAACGATGTGTTCTTTAAGCGGCCCGTTTTCGGATGCCAGTATTGGCTTATTGTATATCTGAAAGCCCGTGAAAGCAACAGGAGGCACGGCCGGGTTAGGTTTGATGCTGTCGGGGTGAAACAGTACGAACCCTGTGGTGCTCCCCATCGCAATTTCGCCCTGGCTCGTGGTAATGCTGGCTCCTCGCCTGAATTCGGCATTGAGGAGGCCATTTTGCTTGTTGAAGCTGGTAAATAGCTTTCGCTCGGGGTCGAACCGCGAAATGCCATTGTAGGTGCTTATCCAGAGGTGGCCATGGGCATCTTCCTCTATACCACTGACAAAATCATTTACAAGCCCGTCTTTTTCGCGGTATACGATGAATTTCTTGCTTTCGGGGTCGTACAGATTAAGGCCACCGCCCATGGTACCGGCCCAAAGGCGGTTGCGGCTGTCGACAAAAACTACGGCAACAAGGTTGTTGCTCAATCCGCTGTTGGCGCTGTAGTAGCGCAAAAAGCTGCTGTCTTCCTTCACAAACTCGTTAACGCCGTCGCCAAAGGTACCTATCCATATTCGGTTATCTTGATCTTTGGAAAAGCTGCTGATGTAGTTATCACCTAAAGTTGTCGTATCTTCTTCATCATGCACAAACCATCGCGAGTTGCCGGTGCTATTATCCAGCAGATTTATTCCGCCACCCAGGGTTCCGACCCACGTAGTGCCGGGCGGGCTCTCAAGCAGGGCGTACACCCGGCTTCTGCCCACATCTGTTTGGCAATGGCCAACAACGGAGAATGAGCCTGTTTGTGGAGTGAAAAGGTTTACACCGCCTCCGAAGGTTCCGGTCCATATACGGCCGCTGATGTCCCTCATTAAGCTCACAACCACGTCATTGTTCAGAAAACTGCCAAATGAACCCTCAGCCGGCACCACAGACCCTGCACCGGGAAGAAGCAGGTCGATTCCGCCGCCATCGGTGCCAATCCACAGTCGTCCGGTGTCGTCTTCGGCAAAAGCATTTACCATCGGCACGCTCGTTTGATAGTGCCGAAATGGCGGGTCGTTGTCGTCGATATAAATAACTCCGGCAGTTGAGGTGCCGGCCCAAAGTATGCCATGATTATCGTGATACAGTGCCGTAATACTTTTTCGCCAGGCGGCACTTTCTTCCTTATTCAAACCGTGGTAGGCATTAAAGCTGTCGCCGGTTTTGGAGCTCACAAACAAGCCATTGTTTTCTACGCCTACCCAAATGTTGCCGTTGGCGGTTTCTTCGATAGAGAGTATGGCATTGCCCGGTGCAGAAGAAATGCCTCCGTCGTCAAAGGTGTTGTGATAGAATTGTCCGTCAGTAAGCCGCATCAAATCACCCCCAAGGGTGGCTATCCATAGGTTGCCGGAGCTGTCGAGGTACAGGGCAGAAAGCTGGTTGGACGTAAGCCCCGCCGGGTTATTTGGCGAATAGCTGTAGCGGGTGCTTTCAAAGGTTTTGCTATCAAAATAGTTCAGTCCAAAATCATCTGTAGCTACCCACACGTTGTCGTGCCGGTCTACCGCCACGGCCGATATAGTGTTATGGCTTATAGTTCTTCCGTTGTCGGGCGAATTGTAGAAACGCTGGAAAAGCATTGTTTTGGTGTCGAGCAGGTTGAGCCCCCAGTATGTTCCGATCCAAAGATTTCCGCTGCTGTTTTCAGCTATTGAGGTGATGCCGTCGTTGGAAATGCTCTGTTCGCTCGCTTCCTCCCGAAAGGTCACGAATGCATCACGTTTTTCATCGTACAAACTCAGCCCCCCGGCGTCGGTGCCTACCCATAGGTTGCCACGGCTGTCCTGGTAAAGGCAATTGATGCCATCGGCACCAATGCTCAGTGAGTCGGCTACGTCATTTTTGTAGGTGTAAAACCGGTGGCCGTCGTACCGGGCCAATCCCCCCGAAGTACCAAACCACATAAAGCCGCGGTTGTCTTTGAGAATGCAGTTGACCGAGTTCTGCGGCAGACCATCGTCGGTGCTTAGGCGTTTGAATTTCAGACTTACAGGCTGGGAATGACAAAATTGACTCAACGCACAGCAAATAAGCAAAAGGTATGTATGATGAAATAGCTTCATAGAGTAAAACCGCCTCAAAAAAAGTGATGATGAGGCAGTCAGGTCTATTTCAAATGTAGCACTTGTACGTTTTTGTTATTTGCAAATTTGAGTGTTATTCTTACATAAGCTTCCAACTTTTCGATCAACGAGGTATGATAGCCGTTTGATGGACAAGTTTTTACAATGAACCTCGTAAAATCAGCCGGAAATCATTTTTTAGCTTCAGTCTTTGCTTATTCAATATCATGCGTGCGGCAACCAGCCCCATTTGCGCAAAGTCGGTTGTTATTACCGAGACGCCGTCGGCCAGTACTTCCTTCAGGGGAGTGTCGTTGTACGATAGTATGCCCACATTGTGTCCCAACCGGAGCTGCGGAACGGCTCGTATTTTTTTGATTAGCTGCACAAGGTCCGTTTCCTCGATGGTAACAAATGCTTCCCTTTCCTGCATAGCATAGTCGGCGCCGACTTCATTTATAATCGCGAACTCAAAACGGTTTGCGATCACAAATTGCCGGAAGCCCTGCACTATTTCTTTTGGATAAGGGTAGTCGATCTTTTGCGGAAACACCAGGGTGACCTTTTTGTATTTCCTGAAATACTCAAGCGCCTGTGTCAGTGCATTGTAAATGTCATTTCCGAAATCCTGGTGTATGCTCCCATAGTCTCCTTTTAAACCTTCAATCTCTCTATCGAGAATAATTAGTTTTTCCGGTGGTATTACCCGCAGCAAGTTGGCCGCATTCGAATCATTTTCTGCCTTAAAATGGGGCATTATGAGGTAATAGTCGTAGCCTGGGTAGCTTTGTTCAATGGTTTGCCTGAATAAAGAAAACTCGCAATGATAAACCTGTAGATGGATTTCTGCTTTTGCAGCCAACTCGCTTACAATCGAATTGTAGATCACTTTTTTATAGGCACTGATCTTATTAAAGAGCATCAGAATTTTCAGTTTGCTCAGTGGGTTTGCACGCCTTATGTAGTACCCTTTGCCCGCAACCGACTCGATTACACCCCGGTCCTTGAGCTCGAGGTAAGCTTTTTCAACCGTATCGCGCGACAAATAATAGTCTGCACTCAGGCTGTTGATCGAAGGTATTTTTTGACCGTATCGCAGCTTACCCTCTTCAATATTGCTTAGAATAGATTTGACGACCTGCCTGTACTTGGGCACGGAAGACGATTCGTTAATCTCCATGTCAATAAATTCATCCATAGAGTTGCCGGCGTATTTGAAGTTGCAGATAGCAATAATTCAAAAAAGAAAGTCAAATAGAAAGCAAAACTTTCAAATAAGATAAGGCTTGGCACCAACAGTATGGTGCAGGATACTTCCTGGCACAGTATAGTTTAACTTTGACAAAAGCTGTGGCTTATACCTTGGTAGTTATCAACACAAATGCGAAAGAGCGCAGCCTCGGCTAATACAAGAAAATTGAAAATTATGGACGTTCGGGAAATTGTACTTAAACACCTCCCCAGCAGGTGGGATTTTGAAGAGGAAAAGAAGTTGGGCAACGACCAGGTAAAGCTGCTGCTTTACCGTTCCAATTTATTGGGCGCAGACCTGCGAATAACCAACTATGGTGGCGGCAACACGAGCTGCAAAACAATTGAAAAAGACCCGCTTACCGGCAGGGAGGTTGAGGTGATGTGGATAAAGGGCTCGGGAGGCGACATAGGTACGCTAACCAAAAGCGGGCTGGCGGGCTTATACGTCGACAAGTTGCGGGCGCTGGAGCATATTTACCGCGGGTTGGCCTTTGAAGATGAAATGGTTGCCCTGTTTAACCATTGCATATACGACCTCGATTCCAAAGCACCCTCGATAGATACACCACTGCATGGCTTTTTGCCTTTCAAGCATATCGACCACCTGCATCCAGACGCAGCTATTGCCATCGCAGCATCGAAAGACGGCGAGCGAATAGCAAAAGAGCTTTTTGAGGGACAAATAAGCTGGGTTCCCTGGCAAAGGCCCGGTTTTGACCTCGGGCTGAAGCTTCGTAAGTCACTTGAAGAAAATCCCGGTATTAGAGGAATAATGCTGGGTGGCCACGGCCTTTTTACCTGGGGCGATACTTCCTGCGAATGCTACATGAACAGCCTCGAAGTAATTGATAAAGCCAGTGAGTTTCTTGAACAGCATTATGGCAAAAAGCGGCCTGTGTTTGGTGGCGTCAAGCTGGAGTCGCTCTCAGAAGCCGCCAGAAAAGACCAGGCTGCGCAATTGGCTCCCGTCCTTCGGGGGCTGGCATCGAGCTACGACAGGATGGTCGGGCATTTTACCGACGATGAACGGGTGCTGGAATTCGCCAACAGCCACGATCTGCAGCGGTTGGCACCGTTAGGCACAAGTTGCCCCGATCACTTTTTGCGAACCAAGATAAGTCCGCTTGTTCTCGATCTTCCCAAAGACATGGACCTGACGGACAAAGCCACGGTAAAAGCGAGCCTTGCGCCGGCATTTGAGAGCTACCGAAAGCAATACGCCGACTATTACCAAAAGCACAAAAGAGGCAATAGCCCTGCCATGCGCGACCCCAACCCGGTGGTTATAATCTGGCCCGGGATAGGCATGTTTACATTTGCCAAAAACAAGCAGACGGCCCGGGTAGCCGCCGAATTTTACATCAACGCCATCAACGTAATGAAAGGAGCTGAGGCTGTTTCTGAGTACGTTTCACTGCCGCTGCAGGAGGCCTTCGATATAGAATACTGGCTGCTGGAAGAAGCCAAGCTGCAGCGAATGCCGAAAGAACAGCCGCTTTCCCGAAAAGTGGCGCTGATAACTGGTAGTGCCGGTGGTATTGGCAAAGCCGTGGCCGATAAGCTGGCGGCAGAGGGAGCGTGCGTGGTAATAACAGACATTGATGAAGAAAGGGCAGTGCTTGCCAACAAAACTTTCAAGCGCGATGTGTCGACGTTTGCCAGGCTCGATGTCACAAACCGGGCTAGCGTGGAGGAGGCATTTAAAAAGGCCTGTCTTGAGTTCGGCGGCATAGATATCGTTGTAAATTCAGCCGGTTTAGCCATTTCCAAGTCCCTAACAGACACCGGCGAGGAAGACTACGACTTGCTGATGGATGTGCTGGCCAAAGGGCAGTTCCTGGTGTCGCAGGTTGGTGTGGAAATAATGCGGTCACAGGCGCTGGGTGGCGATATTGTTAATATTGTGAGCAAAAATGCGCTTGTTTCCGGGCCAAATAATGTAGTGTACGGATCGGCGAAAGCTGCGCAGGCACATATGAGCCGGTTGCTGGCTGCTGAGCTTGGCCCCGACAAAATACGTGTGAATGTAGTAAACCCGGATGCGGTAATTGAGGGCAGCAAGATTTGGGAAGGAAAATGGGCTGAAGGAAGAGCAAAAGCTTACGGGGTAAAGGTGGAAGAGCTGCCGGCCTTTTATGCCAAAAGAACGCTGATGAACGAGATAATCTCAACTGCCGATATAGCCAATGCGGTGTTTGCTTTTGTAGGTGGCTTGCTTGGCAAAAGCACAGGCAATATATTGAATGTAGATGGCGGCGTGGCGGCTGCTTTTGTGAGGTAGCTGTGGCCGTGATCGGTGATCGGTAAGCAGTGTGACCAGGCCTGAATAGTATGATGAAAAAAGAGCATATAGCGGAACATAACGAAAAGAACAATGCATTGCATCAGAAGCAGTTCCTACACCTTGCTGAAAAGCTTGCGGGGGAGGGGGCGAATGTAGAAGAAGTGCTGGCGAAGCTCGATGCCTTTCAGATAGCCATTCCCAGCTGGGCATTGGGTGCGGGCGGTACCCGGTTTGGCCGGTTTCCCGGTGGAGGCGAGCCCCGGTCGCTCGAAGAAAAAATTGAAGATGTGGGCCTGCTACACCTGCTGAATGCCTCTAGCAATGCCATTAGCTTGCATATCCCGTGGGATATTCCAAAAGACGCCGCAGCCACCACGCAGTTGGCGGCGTCGCTGGGCCTTAAGTTCGACGCTGTAAATTCCAATACTTTTCAGGACCAGCCCGATGCGCGGGTTTCTTATAAATTCGGTTCGCTTTGTCATGTCGATAAAGGTGTGCGGCAGGCGGCTGTTCAGCACAACAAAGAGGTAATTGACCACGGCGTAGCTTTGGGGTCGAAAGCCCTCACAGTGTGGCTGGCAGATGGCAGTGCCTTTCCGGGGCAGCACAACTTCAGGGAGGCGCTTATGCGGACCCGCGAGTCGCTGCAGGAAATCTACGCATACCTGCCCGCCGATTGGAAGCTCCTGATAGAGTACAAACCTTACGAGCCTTTCTTTTACTCCATGGTAATTCCCGACTGGGGCACGTCGCATTTGCTGGCCAGCCAGCTCGGCGAAAAAGCGCTGACCCTCGTTGACCTGGGCCACCATCTACCCAATACCAACATTGAGCAGATTGTGGCCATACTAATGATGCAGAAAAAATTGGGTGGCTTCCACTTCAACGACAGCAAATATGGAGACGATGACCTCACTACCGGCAGCATAAAACCGTACCAGTTGTTTCTGATTTTCAACGAGTTGGTCGACGGCATGCAGCAAACAGGTAACCCGGAGCTCTCGTGGATGATTGATGCAAGCCACAACCTGAAAGACCCGCTCGAAGACCTGCTGCAAGCGGTAGAGGCTATAAAAATCGCATATGCACAGGCCTTGATAGTGAACAGGGCGGAGCTAAAAAAAGCACAGCAGGAATGCGACATAGCCGCGGCGCAGGAAGTGATGCAAAACGCTTTTCGGTCCGACGTACGGCCTTTGGTGGCGGAGTCGCGGATGAGAATGGGAGGGGCCTTAGACCCGGTTGGCCTTTTTAGAAAGTGGGATGTTAGAAAGCAACTGATTAAACAGCGGGGAGCTAAAACCATCGCCACCGGTTTATAAATGAAACAGCCAGTTACGCTTGTATTCGACGTGGGCAAAACCAATAAAAAGCTCTTCATTTTTGATGAAGACCTGAATGAAATCGCCCACGACTACGTTCGCTTCGATGAGGTGCCCGACGACGAAGGTTTTATGTCTGAAGACCTGCCGTCGCTGGTGCGCTGGCTAAGGGAGAGTACGCTGAGCGTGATGGCAGGTCCTGACTACGATGTAAAGGCAATTAATTTTTCGGCCTACGGCGCATCCCTGGTGCATCTCGACAGAAGCGGTAATCCTGTGGTTCCGTTTATCAATTACCTGAAGCCGTTCCCTGAAGATCTCTTCGCGGATTTCTTTTCAAAGTACGGGCCTAGGGAAAAATTTTCGCTGCAAACGGCCAGCCCCTCCATGGGCTTTCTTAATTCGGGGCTCCAGCTCTACTACCTGAAGTACAAGAAGCCCGAGGCATTCGCTCGCTTACATCGCAGTCTGCATTTTCCGCAGTACCTCAGTTACCTTTTTACCGGCATCGGCACAGCCGACTACACCAGTATTGGTTGCCACACAGGCTTGTGGGATTTTACCGCAAAAAAATACGCCGCATGGCTGGAAAGGGAGGACCTGTTGCGTTATCTAACGCCCATTGAGGCATCGACCAGGGCATATCCGGTGGTGGTAAATAATAAAACTGTAAGTGTTGGCATCGGCGTTCACGATAGCTCGGCAGCTCTCATGCCGTACATGCGTGCGACGTCAGAGCCTTTTGTGCTCATATCCACCGGCACCTGGAGCGTGTGCATGAATGCCTTTTGCAGCCAGCCGCTTACGGCAACCGAGCTGGCCGCAGACTGCCTCAATTTCCTATCCCCCACGGGCGGCCCGGTAAAAGCATCAAGGCTTTTTCTGGGACAACACCTGAGCAACCAGGCAAAACTGCTGGCGGATTTTTTTCATTGCGATTACCAAACCTATAAATCTGCACCCCCGCCCGCCCGCTTTGTTTCGAAAAGAAAATCGCCGAAAACACTTTTGTTCGATCATGAGCTGATGAAGCCCGGGCGGTTTGGTTTCACGAATAACCCGCACACGGATTTGTCTGTTTTTGAAAACTACCACGACGCCTATTACCACCTGATGGATGAGCTAGCCGACCTGCAGATAGCCTCGTTGCAGCTGGCAGTTGGCCAGAGTAACATCAAAACGATCTTTATCGACGGAGGATTTAGCTCCAACGAGGTTTTTGTGAGCCTTTTGGCTGGCAAGTTGCCCGAATATAAAATTTACTCATCTTCTTTTGCACAGGGTACTGCGCTTGGTGCCGCATTATTGGTAAATTACGACCGTATGACCACCGGATTCCTCACAAAGAATTACAACTTTAAACGGCATCAGCCATTAAGCTTTCAAAAAACGAATAACCGATGAAGGTAGCTTTGTTCGTACCCTGTTACGTCGATCAGTTTTACCCACAGGTGGCCGTTGCTACGCTTCAACTCCTCGAAAAGCAGGGCTGCGATGTTCATTACCCTACTGCACAAACCTGCTGCGGCCAGCCAATGGCCAACTCCGGCTACGAGCACCTGAATGAGGCGCTGAACGAGCAGTTTGTTCAAAACTTTTCCGGATTCGACTATATCGTATGTCCTTCGGGCAGCTGCACCATGCACGTAAGGGAGCACTTGCATACGCCATCAGCAGAAGACAAAGCTGCCGCGGTGAGGTCAAAAACTTATGAGCTGGTTGAGTTTCTCCACGATGTGCTCAGGGTAAAATCCTTTGAGGCTTCATTTCCTTACAAGGTCGGTTTGCATGCTTCCTGTCATGGCCTTCGCGGCTTGCGGTTGGCCAGCTCACCCGAAATGAACACGCAACGGTTCAACAAAACAGAAGATCTGCTAAAAAAGGTGAACGGCCTTCAGTTGGTACCCCTTAGCCAACCGGGAGAGTGCTGCGGGTTTGGGGGCACATTTGCCGTAACGGAGGAAGCGCTTTCGGTAAAAATGGGTAAAGACAGGATAAAGGACCACGCCGACCACGATGCTGAAGTAATTACGGGTAACGATATGTCGTGCCTGATGCATCTGGAGGGAATTATTAACAGAAATAAAATGCCGCTGAAAGTGAAGCATATAGCAGAGATACTAAACGGGACTGCCCTATGAAGCACGCCAGCAACACCGAGGTATTTCTAAAGGACGAAGCCAAAGCAAACTGGCACAACGAAACACTCTGGTTTATTCGCAACAAGCGCGATCTGGCCGCGCAGCGGGTGCCCGAGTGGGAGCAACTGCGGGAACTTGGTTCGGCCATCAAGGCAAACATGCTGTCGCGCATGGATGAGTACCTGCTGCAGTTCGAGCAAAATGCCACCGCCAACGGCATAAAGGTTCACTGGGCCAAAGATGCCGCGGAGCACAACCAAATCGTGCATTCCATTATTCAAAGCCACAACGCCACACGGCTGGTAAAAAGCAAGTCGATTCTTACCGAAGAGTGCGGGCTGAACGAGCACCTCGAAAAGCACGGCTTCGAAGTGGTGGATACCGACCTTGGCGAGCGGATTGTACAGTTCAACAAGCAGCCTCCGAGCCACATTGTGCTTCCGGCCATTCACCTGAAAAAGGAGGAAATTTCCGAGATCTTCCACGAGCGTATTCAGACGGAAAAGGGAAACTCCGACCCCCAATACCTTACCGAAGCGGCGAGAATACACCTGAGGGAGAAGTTTCTAACGGCCGACATAGCCCTAACCGGCGTTAACTTCGGAATAGCTGAAACAGGAGGGTTTGTAGTTTGTACCAACGAAGGAAATGCCGACATGGGCGTTCACCTGGCCAAAGTGCATATTGCCTGCATGGGTATTGAAAAGCTAATTCCCAAATTGGAGCACCTTGGCGTATTCACCAGACTGCTGGCCCGCAGCGGCACCGGCCAGTCTATCACCAACTACACCAGTCATTTTCACCGACCCGACAAAGGAAAGGAAATGCACCTGGTGCTGGTCGACAACGGCCGGACTGAACAACTGGGCAGGGAGAAGTTCCGAAACAGCCTGAAGTGCATCCGCTGCGGCGCCTGCATGAACACCTGCCCCATTTACCGGCGGAGCGGAGGCTACAGCTACGACGCCACCGTGCCCGGCCCGATTGGCTCCATCCTCTCGCCGGGTTTCGATCTGCAAAAGCACAAATCACTGCCGTTTGCCTCTACTTTGTGCGGATCGTGTACCGATGTGTGCCCGGTGAAGATCAACATTCATGAGCAGCTGTACGAATGGAGGCAAGTGGTAGCCCAAAACGGGCTGGACAGTGCTGACAAGCGATGGGGCATGAAGATGCTGAGCAAGGTGCTTTCGAGCCCCGTTTGGTATAACCGGATGGGAAAACTCGCCCGCAGGTCGCTCAGTCTTTTGCCCGGCTTTTTTCTCAACAACCCGCTGAATAAATGGGGCAAGCAACGTGATTTACCCGCACCACCAAAAGCCAGCTTTAAAGAATGGTACAAGAAAAACAGAAGCCATGAGTAGCAGGGACGAAATTATCGGCCGGATAAAACGGCTTGGCCTGAAAGAAAGCCCTATGCCGGAAATACCTGATTTTTCTCGCCCCGAGGATCTACCGGCTCAGTTTCAGGCGTCGCTGGAGGCAAATCATGCCCGGTACATCGAATGCAAGTCGGCCGGGGAGGCTAAAGAAGCAATTGGTGAGCTCACGAAACCATTTTCGTCAGTAGTAAGTGTGGACCCACGTTTTCCATTGTCCACTTTCGATATACAGCAAATCAGCCATCCTGCAGATCTTCAAAATGTAGAAGTGGCGGTGATCGGGGGTGCTTTTGGCGTTGCCGAAAACGGAGCCATTTGGATGCCCGAGCAAAACTTCGGCATAAGAGCACTTCCCTTTATTGTTCTTCACCTGGTGGTGGTTTTAAATAAAAAAGATGTAGTGGCAAATATGCATGAAGCCTACAAACGAATCGAGACCATTCCCGGCTTCGGCACTTTTATAGCGGGCCCTTCCAAAACGGCAGACATTGAGCAGGCATTGGTAATAGGCGCGCATGGCCCCAAGAGTTTGACAGTGGTGGTGGTTTAGCGGCCGGTTCGCAAGACAACTCGGGGCACCCCGACAAAACCGGAAGGCCCGGGCTGTCCGAAAATTCGAACTTGCCCGGGCCTTCTCTGCATTTAGCAGCATCCTGTAGAGCCACCGCCTCCGCAGCAGCCTCCACCTAAATCATTCTGTTCCATATTGTAATTGTTTTAAAGTTTACAATGAAGAGACGAGGTAGTGGTCGTTAAGACGCTGCTGACAAGTACAATTTTTTTTCGGGCTCACATCGTAAATGTTTCCGTACACATCGGCATGTGCTTCGCAGCACTGCTGAAAAAGACTTTTCAGCTGCTTTCTCGCCCGTTGTACCCGCGATTTGGCCGCCGTATAGGTTATGCCTTCTTTTTCGGCGTATATTTTTTGCGACATCCCTTCAATGTCCACAGCCACAATGGCCCCGCGGTAGGGTTCCGGCAACGAGCCGATAAAGGGTTTCATGGCCATGGCAAACAAACTGTTGAAATTCGGTTCACTTGAAGGGGTTGGAATAAACTCAGGCAAGTCGGTAAAGTTCCTGCGGGTTTTGTAGTGATCCAGCACGGTGTTTCGCGTAATCTGCCACACCCAGCTCACCAGTTTTTTTTCATCTTTTAGTGTGTGTCGCTTCGTATGGATTTTAAAAAACACGTCCTGGAGTACATCCTTGCTGGTTTCGTCGTCTTTCAACGAGTGCCGGATAAACGCATAAAGCTCTTTGTTAAACGCGGACCAAATAACCTCGGTAGATTGCATAAACACACACAGTATTTTTTGTTCAGACGACGGCCTCCCCGAAAGGACGCAATATAACTAAACAATTTTTTGCTGATGTCAGCGGCGTACGGCAACGGTCAGGTTTGTCGGCAACTGCTTTATTCAATCTGGTTGAGTATGCGGCTCCTTTGGCTATTGCATCTGCAAGCCGGCAGTGAGTGACTTTAGTGGCGCCACATTCACTTCGCCTGGCAATTCAAAATGGACCTTTTCCCCAATTCTCTCAATCACCCGGGTGGTCTTTACCATCTCCTGGTAGGTTTCGTAGCAGAGGAGAGCATTTTTCATTGCCATAACATCCTGGGCTGATAAATCGATAACAGCACCAATTCGCTCCGGCGGCGTCCAGGTTACACGAGGTGTTCCATCTTCCATAAACATTGGTTTGCCGGAGTCTGGCAGTGTGAAGAAGGCTAGCCTTTTTAGATACATCACCTTCCGCTTAAGCCTGTGATAGGCATGATTTACAGCTGCACTGAGGGCTATGTGATCGTGATGCCCGCTGCCACCATGGCCGGGATAGGTTACAACCACCTGCGGTTGGATACGAATGATCCACTGTTCTACAAGAGCCTCAAGGTCCAGTGGGTTAAGGTATGCCAACCCACCGTCTTCATAGTCGAGAATGTGCATCTCGCTGATTCGCAGCACTTGCTGAACACGCTGCATTTCCTTTACCCTTACTTCGCCCATCTCTTCGACACTCAGCCCAAGCTGGTGACGTACCTTGGTAGCTCCTCCTTTTGTAAGCGTGAGCAGGTACACCTCATCGCCTCCTTCTATTTGCTGGTTAATAGCACCGGCTGGTCCGAACGACTCGTCGTCAGGGTGCGGAAATATGTAAAGTATTCGCATCTGTTAATCTTTTTTTTGTAGAAGACGGAAGGGGCGCCGTAATGACGCAACCAGCGGTATAATTGCAATAATAGGAGGAGGCAGTGCGGCGACGGCCGGTTACTCTGACGTGGGCGGGGTGGCTGTTGGCGGCTTCCAATGGGAATCTGATGCTTTCTAAAAAAGTGGTTAAGGGATGATAGAGGTTATGTGGACATCCAAGTGTTATCAAAAATTAAAACAAATAGGATTTATAATCGATTTTCTGGAAATGTTACTAGTACCCCATATCCTCCAGCTGCTTAATAGCAGCCTCTGCATTGGGGTGGCCCCATTCTTTTGCTGTTAAAAACCACAATTTCGATTGTGTGCCGTCAGCCTCCGTGCCTTCTCCCTTAATATGCATTACACCCAGGTTGAAAGCCGCGTCAACGTCGCCTTGTTTTGCTGCCTCGTTAAACCAGTAGAAGGCTTCATTGAAGTTTTGAGCTATGCCCTCACCGTTATAATTGAGCTCGGCCAGGTTGCGCATGGCGTATACCTCTCCCAGGGCTGCCGCTTTCTTGTACCACGATATCGCCGTTTGATAATCCTGTGCCACGCCCAATCCATTTCTGTACAGGTAGGCTATATCGTATGTAGCTGTGGGGTGGTTCTTTTCCGCGGCTTTCAAATACCACTTCATGGCTTCCGCGTAGTTTAGCGTGGCGCCAAGCCCGGCGGCATAAGCGTAGCCTACTTCGTAAATGGCATCGAGGTGCCCTTTTTCGGCGGCTTTGCTAAACCAGCCAAAAGATTCGCTGAACTTTTCGGCTTCGAATGCAGCACGGCCCTGCTCAAATTCTTGCTGACCATTGTCTTGCGCTTGTACTACAAAGCCAGCAAGCATCAATGAGAAGAGAAGTACAATGGGCTTTTTCATAGTTGTAAAAATTTAATTGTATGGCGATCATTTGCCGGCAAACCGGCAACCAGTGAAGCAAATCTGGGCAGATTTCCGGGGTGCTTCAATACCGCCGGGAGGGTATTTTATCTGGCGGGCAGAAGGTAGGAGGTGGGCCGTTGCACTGGCGGCCGACCGGGCTGTTACCGCAACCGACTTGCTGTGGCCCAGGGGATCGGCTGGTTATTTCTGGACGAACTCCGGCACTGCCGACCGGCCCGTGTATGCAATGCTAAAAACCCAGATCAGCATATTGGCCGATCAGAATTACAAGGGATTCAGCATCAGATGTGTGAAGGATTGAAAAGTAACTTGCCAGAACTTTACGCCCGTTCTGGCAAGTCGCAATATCAGTATTCCGCTTCACCCGCCTGGTTACGCCAGCCTTTTCTTAAAAAATTCAATTGTCCGCTGCCAGGCGAGCGTGGCTGCATCTTTGTCATAGCGCGGTGTGCTGTCGTTATGAAAGCCGTGGTTCACGTCGGGGTAGAAATAGGCGGTATAATCTTTATTATTTGCCTTTAGCGCCGCTTCGTAGGCTGGCCACCCCTCATTTACCCGCGTATCCAGGGCAGCGTAGTGCAGCTGTAGCGAGGCTTTAATGGCCGGCACTTCATCGGCGGAGGGTTGTCCTCCGTAAAACGGAACAGCTGCCTTTAATCCTGGCACCTTTACGGCCATCAT
This sequence comes from uncultured Imperialibacter sp., assembly GCA_965651695.1. Taxonomy (GTDB): domain Bacteria; phylum Bacteroidota; class Bacteroidia; order Cytophagales; family Cyclobacteriaceae; genus Imperialibacter. Next base: position 15,706 of record CBFGTI010000074.1, read on the forward strand.
ATTGGACATCCAGCCTCCGAAACAGAAACCTACTACGCCAATATTCCCATTGCACTCCGGGTGCTGCTTCAGGTGATCGTAAGCAGCAATAAAGTCCTCAAGCATTTCATTCCTGTCTCTTTTGCGCTGCATCTCACGCCCCTCGTCGTCGTTGCCGGGGTAGCCACCCAGCGGAAACAGGGCGTCGGGAGCAAGCGAAATAAAGCCTTCCAGCGCGGCTCTGCGTCCTACATCTGCTATGTACGGATTGAGTCCGCGGTTTTCATGCACCACCACGATACCGGGGAGGCGTGCACTGTTGCCGGCAGGCCGCGAGAGCTGCCCCTGCATATTACCGGCCCCTTGGGGCGAATTGTAGTTGATAGTTTCGGTTTTGAGGCGGGGGTCGTCGGCTTTTACCTGCACACCATCCTGATATTTGGGGCTAAGGAAGCTTAGCAAAGCAGGCACCGTAAGGCCACCCACGGCGTACAGCGAGAGCTTCTCTACAAACTCCCGGCGGTCAATTTTGTTGTGCACATAGTAGTCGTAGAGGTCAAAAACCTCCTGGCTAATGTCTTCTTTCTTGAGCTCTTTCATGGGCTTGTTATTTGTTAGTTGTTAATGGTTATCTGTAGTCGGCGCACAATCGGCGCACCCGATGTGAACTCACTCAACTCAACACCCAAACACTTAAGCACTACCCCTCATCAATAATGTACTTCCTTCTCGCCGACTTCGATTGCCGTATGCGGTAGTTGAGCGTCAGGTTAATCTGCCTTCTGCGAAACTGCGACCGCCCGTCGGTAAAGAAGTTCGGCCCCTCGGTGGTATAGCGGCTTACCCGGCTGTTGAAAACATCCATGATGTTAAGGTTCAATGTACCGTTCCCTTTCAGCACTTCCTTTGCCAGCGAAAGGTCCACAAAAGCCAGTGCTTTTCTGGTACCCTGGGCGGTTTTCTGCGGCGCCTCGTAGTTGCCCCGTAGCTGAATGTCCAGTTTGTTGGGTAAGCTAAAGCGCGACGTTTGGCGGGCAAACCAGCTATAGGTAGTGGCCCTGTACGAATCAATGATGTTTGTGCCGTCAATCTCAGCATGGAAGAAGTTGAAATTAAAATCAAGCTTCCACCAGTCGTAAGGTGTAAAGTCGCTGGTAAACTCCAGCCCAAAAGCTTTTTCCCCGAGCAGGTTTTGAGGCAACGTGCGTGCGTTGCCGTCTTCATCTACTTCTCTTATCCGGTTGATAACGTCCTTCGAATCCCTGAAGTAAAAGGCAGAAGTGAGCGAGCCCTTGTTGAAATATTTTAGATGTCCGATCTCGTAAGCGTTGGTGTATTCCGGGTCGAGGTTGGGGTTACCACTGAAGAAGTTGCGGCTGTCGGCCAGCGTCATAAACGGGCTGAGATCGTCGTAAAACGGGCGCCGAACCCTGCGGCTATAACTTAGCTGGAACGAATTTGTTTCGGTAAGCGAATAGGTGAGGTGAGCGCTGGGAAACAGGTTAAGGTAGTCCCGCGGGTTCACTTCGTTGGTTTCTACCAGCGTGGTAGTTACATCGGTAAGCTCGGCCCGCAAGCCGCCCTGGTAGCTAAACTTGTTGGTTTTGTTGCCTAGTATGGCATAAGCTGCATGTATATTTTCGTTGTAAAGAAACACATTGTCGAATTCTGGTATTGGCGTTTCCGTTCCCTGCTCGTCAACGGTAAACACCGTGTAGTCGTTCTCCATGTTTCTGAAGCTGGTCCGCACGCCTGTTTCAAATTTGCCCTCCTTGCCAAGTGGTTTGGTGTAGTCTAGCTGGAACAGGTAATGCTTCATAAACTCGTCGTTCAGCGAATGCTCTACCGATGCCAGGTCGATATCTTCCGCGCCGTCGGGAGCGTAACTGCGCTGTGTAAATAGCTGATCGGAGCGCTCCCAGTTATCGATAAAGGTTGCAATAGTTACCAGCTTGTGTCCTTTTTGTTCAAACGACTTTTCGTAGGTGAGGGAGTATTCAGAGTTTGGCTCAGCCTCTTTTTCATCCTGGGTGCGGGTGGTATAGCCGAGGTAATTGCTTTCGTCGAAAAGGTAGTCCTCGTACAATAAGTCGGTAAGCCGGTGTGCGTCGCTTCGACGGAAAAGGTACGAAGCCGTAAGAATGCTTTTTTCATTGAAAAAATAGTCGAGCCCACCCTGTATGTTGTTGTTAAAGCCCTGCAGTGTACCGGTGCGGTCTTGCTTCGAAATAAAAGTGGTATCGTTGGCATACACCTCCTGGTAAAGCGACGCCACGTTGGGCTGCTTGCGGTAAGCGATGCCGTAGTTGACAAACCAGTTGATTTTTTTATGCCGGTAGTTGAGGTTTGCCGCTGCACCAAAATTAAGCGGATAGCCGGAAATACCCTGAAACGATCCGTTGAAGCCCTGGCTGCGGTCTTTCTTGAGAATGATGTTAATAATGCCCGCCATGCCCTCAGCCTGATGGCGAGCCGAGGGGTTGGTAATTACTTCCACACTTTCCACCATGTTAGCTTGTAGCTGCTGCAGTCCGCTGGCACCTTTAAAGCTCACCAGGCCCGACGGTTTGCCGTCGATCAGTATCATTACATTGTCGTTGCCGCGAAGCTTCACATTGCCTTCGGGGTCTACTGCTACCGAAGGTATGTTGGTGAGAATATCGGAGGCGGTTCCTCCGGCATTGGCAAGGTCTTTCCCAACGTTGAAGATTTTTTTGTCGAGCGAAAGCTCCATGGTGCTTTTTTCAGCCTGCACCACTACTTCATCGAGCGACCGGGAGGCAGATTGTACTTTGATACTACCAAGGTCCAGTTGCGACCGGTCGCCCTTTGCCTCAAAAGGCGGGGTTTTAAAGGCATCATAGCCCATAAACTCCACAAGGGCATAGTAGTTGCCCGGCTCAACCTCCACTGAAAAATTGCCCTTGTCGTCGCTTACATTGCCGTTTACAAATTGCTCGTCGGCCAAAGTGAAGATCCGGATGGAGGCAAAGGTTAGCGGTTCCGATGACTCCCCATCGAGCACCTTGCCCCGCACGGTCACTTTTTTTCCGGATTGGGCCTGCGCCCGGTGAAGCACTAAAAGAGGCAAAACAAACAACAGCAATCCTGTACAAAATTTCGTAATCCGGAAATGAAGCATAAAGAGAAAAGGGGTATTTAAGTTTCGTATTAATGGCCGTTTTTGTTCCGCCGTTGCGGCAAACGCATCACACTTTCAATCGCTTTTTCAGATAGTCGAGTGTTTTGCCATAGGCTTCTTTAGTGGCAACTTCGTCATATTTCGGATTGCTCGGGTTAGCAAATCCGTGAACGGCATCATATATCTTATAGTCGAGCTTTTTGCCTGCTTTTTTCATATTCGCGGCAAACTCTTCCACCACTTCTTTCGATATACGCTGCTCGGTTGCAAAGTGTGCAAGCACATCGCTGTTCAGGGTTTTCAGCTTTTCCACGTCCCGCTCGGGCATGCCGTAGTATATAACGGTGCCAGCTGTTTGCTTGCCTCCAAGCAAGCCCGATTTTAGCGACAAACCACCGCCATAGCACCACCCGACGTTGGCAATTTTTGCATCTTTTCCTGCAAACGCCATCCCTCCGCTCATGATGCTTTCCAACCTGCTGCCGGGTACACTTTGCAATATTTTTCCGGCTTCTGCGGGGTCGGTTGTTACACGGCCGTCGTACATGTCGAGCGCAAGTACGTTTACATTCTCACCAAGATCTTTGTAAAAGGTGTCGGACTGCCTGCGGATGTAGTCGTTGAGGCCCCACCATTCCTGGTACACGAAAAGCCATTTGTCCGACTTGTTTTTGGAGCGGATGAGGTACCCTGAGGCGTCGGTGCCGTCGGGTGTGGCAAAGCTTACGTTTTCACCGATTCCTTCATACTGCAGGGGAAGCGGTGCCAGGTGCAGGGCAATAAAATCTGGATCGGTGGCGAAGGCTGCCATGCCTTCCGTATCGGGCACGGAGTAGCACATGGTTATCGGTTTTGTTGCGGTTTTTGGTGCAGGGTTATAACCGGGCACAAAACTGAGGACAGCCGCCAGCACAATATTGTAGGAAAAGAAAAGCTTGGTCATATGGTTTTGATTTTAGGATAATGATTGTGAGCTATAGGCAATTTACAGGAAATTTCACCAGACAATTTGAAGAGATCCTGAAGTTGAAGTACAAAAGCGGATTATCTTGTAAAAAGTTGTCATTGCTGTGAGGTAGTAGGTTTTTCACTCAGGAAGGTCCTAATTTACCCTCTGGTATTGGAGGGTGCCATAAAATCGCAGGCACCATAAGTTCGAAAGGAAGTAAAAGGAAGATGATGAAGGTATTGGTAACGCTTGATATTCCCGAGGTTGGCATCGAAAATATGAAGAATGCAGGCTTGGACGTAACTGTATGGCGCGAGGGCAGGCCCATGACGAAGGAAGAACTCGCTGAAAAGGCAAAGGGGTTCGATGCATTGCTGACTACCAGCTCCGACAAGCTGGATAGCCGGTTTCTCAGCGCCAACAGCCACCTGAAGATTATTTCGCAATTTTCGGCTGGTTACGACAATATGGATGTAGCGGAGGCTAAAAGGTTGGGAATAGTGCTTGCCAACGCACCAGACGCCATGACGGACGCCACGGCCGATGTGGCATTTATGCTTATGCTGGCTGCTTCCCGAAAGCTCTGCTATATGCATAAGGCCATAATAGCAGGGGAGTGGGGGGTGTTTAGGCCGCAGGCTAACCTGGGGTTGGAGTTGAAAGGCAAAACCCTGGGTATATTTGGATTGGGTAAGATCGGCTTTGAGCTGGCAAGGCGCTGCAAAGGTGCATACGACATGCAGGTGATTTACACCAACAGAAGGCCAAATCTGCTTGCCGAACAACAGCTGGGGGCTAAGCTGGTCAGCTTTGACGAACTGCTGACGCGGAGCGATGTGCTGTCGGTGCATTGTGGCCTCACTGCGGAAACCCGTGAGCTCTTTAATGCCGAAGTGTTCAGGAAAATGAAGAGGACCGCCATTTTTGTCAATGCCTCCAGGGGTGGCGTGCACAACGAACCTGATCTGATTGCCGCTTTAAAAGCAGGTGAGATATGGGGGGCGGGCCTCGACGTAACAAACCCCGAGCCGATGGACAGGAGCAACCCACTGCTTTTTATGGAAAACGTAGCAGTAACACCGCACATCGGTTCGGCCACAGTAGAGGCACGAAACGAAATGTCGCGGCAGGCGGCGGAGAACATCATCAGGTTTAGCAGGGGAGAAGAAGTGGGCAGGAAAATAGGGTAACAGAAGATCCCACCGTGGCCCGGCGTTTGGCAGCCGACCGTTGTGCATCACCTTTCAGTTTCCGTTTCGGTGTTTAAATATTAATGTGCAAATTCACAGCCTCACAAGAACCCTATCTCACATGAAAATCAATGATAAGTCAGGCCTCACTGCTTATTCGGCCGACGCCAGCCGTTACGATACCATGAAGTACCGCCGCTGCGGAAAGAGCGGCATACAGCTACCCGAAATTTCGCTCGGTTTGTGGCACAACTTCGGCCATGTAGACAACCTGATGAATGCGCAGGCGCTCCTTCGGGCTGCATTCGACCTGGGGATCGTGCACTTCGATCTGGCCAATAACTACGGGCCTCCGTTTGGGTCAGCCGAGACCAACTTTGGACGGATGCTTCACGACGACTTTCTCCCTTACCGCGACGAGCTGTTCATCTCCAGCAAAGCCGGCTACGACATGTGGCCCGGTCCCTATGGCAACTTCGGGTCGAAAAAATACCTGGTGTCCAGCCTCGATCAAAGCCTCAAGCGTATGAGGCTCGACTATGTCGACTTATTTTATCATCACCGGCCCGACCCGGATACGCCACTGGAAGAAACTATGGCAGCGCTGGATTTCATCGTGCGTTCGGGCCGGGCTTTGTACGTGGGAATCTCCAACTATCCCGCTCCTGAAGCAAAGCGAGCCATTGAGCTGTTGAACGACCTCGGCACACCCTGTTTGATACACCAGGCCCGCTACTCTATGCTCGACCGTTGGGTAGAAGACGGCCTGCTGGATGTACTTACGGAGAGTGGGGTGGGATGCATCGCCTTCAGTCCTCTTGAGCAGGGCATGCTGAGCGATAAGTACCTGAACGGCATTCCGGCAGACAGCCGGGCGGGCAAGGCAATGACCTACCTCGAAAAAGATACCGTGCAAAAAAATCTGCCTAAAATTCAGGCCCTCAACGAGATAGCTCAGCAAAGGGGGCAAACGATGTCGCAAATGGCTATAGCATGGCTGCTGCGTACACAAGCCGTTACATCAGTGCTTGTGGGCGTTAGCAAAAAACAGCAACTGCTCGATAACATAAAGTCGCTGGCAAACACAACTTTTTCAGAAGAGGAAAAGAAGAAAATAGAAAAAATTCTGAAAGGCTGATGGCCCTCGTAAGGCTGCAGCGGTGTTCCCTTGCAGCCTTTTTATACCTGCTCTATAATCTTGTTGATTTTGGCCAACCCTGTTTTGCACACCTCCAGGGCGTCCTTTGCCCAGTATTCTTTGTTAAATACCTCCAGCGATAGTACCAGCGGCCGCTCCGGCGACTGAAACGCCTGAAGTATTTGCGCAGTAGGGGCGATGCCGTCTCCCGGGTAAATCCTGTCGCCATCTTTGATCTGCTCCCTCGGCATATCGGTATAGTCATTCACATGAAGCACCTGCACCGAGAGCGGATTGGCCAGCTTAAGAGTGTCGAAGCTTGAGCCACCTTTGTACAAATGGAAAATATCGAGGTTGAGGCAAGCGGCAGGGTGCCCCGATTCTGTAGCTACAAATAACGCCTGGCTAAGCTTATGGATGTTTTTGGAATGCCCCCAAATTTCAAGCTGAGGGATCACGCCCATCTGCTCGCCTAATTCCAGAATTACCCGGTAGCGCTCTGCAGCTTTGTACAAGTCGAGGCCTGCTTCTGCTGTAGCTCCTGCGGGCGGAGCTGCTATTCGTTTGCACCCAAGCTGGGCCAGCATGTCCATCTCTGTTTTCAGTTGCTCTATCCCCTTGTTACGGGTAGTTTCATCATCAACTATCCACTGTGCAAAGCCAATAGTGTTCTCTATTGTTAGCCCAAGGTCTTTAACTACTTTCGCCGCTTCCTTAAGAGTGCCGCCATTGTCGAGGTATTTTTGCAGCGTAGGAATCCAAATTTCCACTGCCCTAAAACCTCCTTTAGACGCCGTTTCGAGTTCTTTGATAAACCCAAGGTTCTGACCCATTATCGTTGCCATATTGAGGCATGGGATAAAGTCTTTCGCAGCTTTTGGCTTTGGGGCCACCGTTGCTGCTGTAGAATATGTTAAACCAGGTACAGCAAGTAAGCCTGCCGAGCCTGCCATAAGCTTCATAGCGTTGCGGCGGGAGTTGAGTGATTTTTCCATAAGGCTAAAATAAATGAAAATCCCGGCAGGGTGCTGTTCCGTTCATCCAATTTTTGGCAGGTAGCTGGCTCGAACCCTCGGTTTTTTGCCTGCAATGCTACTAACGGTTGCTGGCCTGGCACACGGGCGGCCCCGGTGAGTGCTTACCCAGGTGCGCCGGCTTACCAACCGTAGCTTTCTGCATAAGCAAGCCTATGGCAGCTTTATCCGGATGTGTGTTCCGTTTTGCTGGCTTGTAGTGAATGTTACCTCCCCACCAAGAGCATCAATCATTTTTCGGGTAATGTAGCTGCCCATCCCTCGTTTGTTCGTCTGCGTATCGGGCAACCCGCCTGAAAGAAAGAAAGGGATGATTTCCGGAGGAATGGCACCGCTGTTATGCACCTCTATATAGAAGCCGTCGAATCGCTTTTGCAGATTTAAAGTGATTGCACCAGACTGAGGAGACGCCTCAATGGCATTTTTTAGAATATTTCTTAGTGCGAAGTCGAGGCAGAACCAATCGGTAACCAATGCCTCGTAGGTGTCCTTTCTGTCGAACATCACGTTGAGGTCTTTCCGCCTGAGGTCCTTTTCAAAGTCGTCGATTATCGTACTTAGCTTATTAAAGATGAGCTCTTCTTCCAATTCGCAAGCGTATTCACCCTTAACAATCAGTAATAATTTCTGATAAGACAAAAACAGGTCGCTGAGTCTTTTCCCCGATTTGTGAATGCTGCGAGCCAATGCCTGCTCTTCGGGGTTCGCAACCTCCATTAATATTTCAGAAGAAAAGTTGATTGTTGTAAGCAGATTCCGCGCCTCATGAATAATAATTTCTATTACACGTTCGCTATAATTATTGCCTTTACTGAAATCCCGGTCAGGAGTGTCTAACATAGTAGCTGATGGATAAAAAGATGAGACTGGTCCCTGGTCGAGATTTGCCGTTGTAATTTTGAAAAATAATATTACAATTGCTAATAATTTAAATTGAAGAGCTAATTGAGTATTGCGATGATAACTGCGTCTAACATGAAATTTTCGAGCCTGAAAGATCGATTTGCATGCCTGCGAGACCTGCTTAAGAAAACGCAAGTGCAAATGGCAGAGGAACTTAACATTACACAAAGCTTCCTTTCACAAATGGAAAACGGCAGCAGGGGAATATCGCTGGCAGTGATATTAAAGGTCGTTGAGAAATACAGAATTAACGCAAACTGGCTTTTGAACGGTGAGGGAACTGTGTTTGTAACGCAGAAAGCCATGGCAGGGCCTGCGAAAAATAAAATGAAAGGCGGCGATACCCTTATACCCCTGGTCGACATAAGGGCTCGGGCCGACTACCCGCGCAGGCTAAACGACCACGATTTTATCCAATCGTTCAGCCTGTACCGGATTCCGGGGTTTGAAGATGGTAACTATCGCATGTTTGAGATAGAAGGAGATAGCATGGAGCCCACGATCTATCAGGGCGAAATAGTAATTTCTGAATATATAGAAGACCCTCAGACAGCTGTAAATGGAAAGATATTCATTATTGTAAGCAAAGACGCCGTGGTAGTGAAGCGCCTGTTGCTGTATTTGAATGATTCAAACGCATTTATTTTGAAAAGCGACAATCCCAAGTATAAAAGCTACCAGTTGAAGAGCGAAGAAATAGTAGAGATTTGGGAAGTAAAAGGCAAAATAACCAACCACTTTTTGAATTCGGGCGATGAGCACGGCTCCAAACTGGCCGAAATGGAGAACAGGATCGACAAGCTGGAGAACGCTTTAAAAAAGTTCATTGGTGTGGACCCGTCAGCAGATGGAATGGACGGCGCCGGAAATGGAAATATGAAGCGGGGAAAAGACGGGAAAGATGGGCTGAAGCGGAAGGATCGAAGGTCTAAAAATGGTGACGCATCGTGACGGGCCAAGTAAACACAAGTGGTATAAGTGTGCATCCCGGCGAATTCCCACCCTTGAAATTCCACAGTTTATCCTGATTATCTACCGGAATTTCTATTATGCATTAAATTTCATTTGGCTTTTGCTGAGATTAGATTCTCCAAATTCTGAGTTAACGGAATCAGGATAACTTTTTCGAGTAAATACACTTAAACTTCACATGAAGCAAAAGCTCAAAACCAGGTCAGGCAGCATTGCTGTCGCTGCCATCGCTGTTTTAATGCTTATACAAGGTTGTAAGCAAGCCGAAAACAAGGCCTCCACCGAGAAGCCGGAAGACAATCGTTTTACTAAAGTAGTGTTGACCGAAGGAATGGACGAACCCATGGAAATGACGTTTCTTCCCGAAGGCAGAGTGCTTTTTGTAGAGAGGAAAGGCGGAGTAAAAATTTATGACGAAAAGACTGGCGATGTAACGCTGGTAGCTACTATACCGGTAAATACAAAATATACCAACAAGGAGGGGAGAGTTCGTGAAGCGGAGGAAGGGCTCATGGGCGTGATAGCTCACCCCGACTTTGCTAACAACAATTGGATTTACATGTATTATGCCGACCCCGACACCGCCAAACATGTATTGGCCCGTTGGGAACTGATAGGAAACAAGCTGAACGACGCCAGTAAAAAAATAGTGCTGGAGGTACCTACCCAAAGAGAAGAATGCTGCCATACTGGCGGCGGAATGGTGTTTGATGCAGAGGGCAACCTGTACCTTACCGTGGGCAACAATACCGTTAACCCTCAGGCAGGCTCCTCAAACCTGGACGAACGGCCCGGCCACGAAAATTCGGATGACCAGCGGGCACCCGGCAACACCAACGACCTAAGAGGAAAAATACTCCGCATCCACCCGGAGGCCGACGGCAGCTATACAATTCCGGAAGGCAACCTTTTCCCTCCCGGTACCGAGAAAGCAAGGCCGGAAATTTACACAATGGGTCACAGA
>CBFGTI010000075.1:0-25949 GCA_965651695.1 uncultured Imperialibacter sp.
AGAACCCCTACGAAAGCTCGACCTGCAGTTTTACCGGCAGCTTCGAAATCTTATAGATCAGCATGTCGGGATGAATGGTCACACGCATGCCCTTTCTCACAGGGCGCGACTTCCCGTCGCCAAAGGAAAATGAAAGAAATATATCAGGCTCCCAATCTACAAACAGCACATGCGAGTAGCCCCTCAATTCTTCAGAAAGATCTGAAATAGAAGTCTGTAAAAGAATTTCCTTCAGCATGTCATAGATGGTTGATCAGATCTGCAGCCGGCGCCAGGGGAGTGCTTTCACTTTACCTGATGAAGGGCAATATTAACTAGCAGTTTTACTAAGAAACACGAAACAAATGCTATGTATTTTATTTCCGGCGCAAATTACTGCAATCATTTGCACTTTAAAAAGCTTTTGTATAAATAATCAGAGAGCATACAGGCAACAACCCCAACCACGCTAACCTGGGCCGGAGTACATCAGATACGCCCGTACGACCGTTTAAGCACCAAAAAAGCAAGGTTCATCTAAAATAATGTCGTAACATGAATGATTTCTCAAATTAGCCCGTACCTTCGTACCTTATAAGCAAGTGCACTTTTGCTTAAAAGATAAACCCCTTTACCCGCTAAACCAGGCTGTCACCTCCGACAGCCTTCTCTTTTTTAAATAGCCCCGTCCCTCCCCTTTTGTATCGCCCGACTGCCAATTCTTTTTGCCCGAGGTTGTATCACCAGCTACACAGGGCGACCGACTGGCCGATCTGGCCCTAAAGGTGACCCGCCAGCCGAAACGGCCAGATAAGAATAATTCCAAATACGGGTATTCCGAAAAGCCAAACATTGCAAGCTTCTTTGCTTTTTTCATAAATTCACTGCCTGTTCCGCTACAGCCACCAAAATACGAGGCCTCGTCTGTCGGAAGTCTGAACCCTGTTAATTGAAAAAGAAAGCTCTCAACTTCATTAATTGGGCTGCCCTTGTGGCAAGCGCAACTGGCCTGGTGGTGCTCCTTGTAGACCTGGGGTTTACCAACAGCCCCATGCTGGAGTACAAACTGCAGCATTGGATTCCCGAAATACTGGGGCTCCTTTTCATACTCCTGGCTGGCCGTCACGTGGTATCATGGTTAATGCCCGGCAGTAATCTGCTTGCACGTACGCTGGAAATTTTGCTCGGCCTTTACCTGATGGCTACATTATTGTTTTCGATTACACTCTACTTTCCGCGCGAATTTCCTTCCCTTCTCTTTCTGGGGCACAAGTGGAGTTCTTATTGGATTTTCTTGCTTTTTTTTATCGTTGAGTTGTCGCGGAGAACCGCCTCGGTTTACAGGCTTACTAAAAACCCCGCCAACATATTTCTCGGCAGCTTCGGCCTCATTATTATTGCCGGATGCGGCCTGCTGATGCTACCCAACGCAACACACGACGGTATTTCTTTTACTGACGCCCTTTTCACCTCTACCAGCGCGGTATGTGTAACGGGGCTGATCGTGGTTGATACCGGGTCGTATTTTACGCTGTTTGGGCAGTGGATTATTTTGGGACTGATACAGATCGGTGGCATTGGCATACTCACCTTCACCAGTTTCTTTGGCTTATTTTTCCGTGGTGGATTCAGCCTTCAGAATCAGCTTTTCATGAAAGATGTAACAGTGAGCAAAACACTTTCGGAAGTGGGGGGAATCGTGCGAACCATCGTCGGCTTTACGCTATTTATAGAAGCCTGCGGGGCTGCGTTAATCTTTGTTCAGCTCGATCCTCAAAAATTTGCTTCACTTCCCGATCAACTTTTTTTTTCTGTTTTTCATGCGATATCAGCCTACTGCAACGCCGGCTTCTCAACACTTGAAAACAGTTTGTATGAACTCCCCTTCCGCTATAACTACTCGTTTCACGTCGTTGTCGCCGGGCTTTTTATCTTTGGTGGGCTGGGTTTTCCCATAATTTATGATTTTATCAGATACCTGAGTGCCGCAGTTTCATCTGCATTTTATAGAACCACTCGCTTGAAAAGCTCCGCCAGGCCCATTTACCATATCAACCTGCATACAAAAATCGTGTTGCTTTCAACGGCCGTCCTGCTTGCCGCCGGCACTATGCTTTTCTATTATTTCGAATATAGCAATACCCTGGCAGAATACTCCGGGTGGGGAAAGCTTGCAACTGCCTTCTTTGGCGGCGCATCGCCACGCACTGCCGGTTTCAATACTGTAGATATGTCGGTTCTCAGCTTGCCGGCCATTATGGCGGTAATGCTGCTAATGTGGATTGGGGCTTCCCCCGGGTCGACCGGTGGAGGCATAAAAACAACCACTTTCTTTATCGGCGTTCTCAACTTTCTGAGCCTGGCCAAGGGCAAAGACAGGGTGGAGTTTGGCAAAAGGGAGATATCAAACATGTCGGTACGCAGAGCGTTCGCCATCATCTCACTGTCGCTTATTTTTATAGCCTCGGGCATTTTGCTCCTTACCATGCTCAACCCCGGGCTGCCTTTTGTGTCTATTGTGTTCGAGTGTGTGTCGGCTTATGGCACCGTAGGGCTCAGTATGGGCATTACCTCCAGCCTGACGCCGGCAAGCCGCCTTATTATTGTAGCTTTGATGTTTGTGGGGAGAGTAGGTGCCTTAACGCTGCTGGTAGGCATGATGCGCCGCATTACCATGTTGCGCTACCGGTATCCGAAGGAAGAACTACTTATCAACTGACGAATGCATCAAAGACGGCCAGTTGCGGCAATGCATTGCATTTGATAAAGGTAACAGTCACCTGAAACACGTTTGATTGAGACCACTAAACCAATTAATAATGAAATTTATAGTATTCGGACTCGGTTATTTTGGAAGTAGCTTAGCTAAAACCCTTACCAGCATGGGGCATGAGGTGATTGGTGTGGATAAAAACATGAACAAGGTAGAAATAAACAAAGACGTGATCACCCACACGGTATGCCTTGATTCCACCGATATCCAGGCTGTGGGCTCGCTGCCGCTAAAAGAATCTGACGCCGTAGTTGTAGCTATTGGCGAGGATGAAGGGGCATCTATAATGACAGCCGCTCTTTTGAAACAACTCAACGCAAAGCGGATTGTGGGTAGGGCAGTTAGCGCCCTGCAAACCACCGTTATGCAGGCAATGGGCATAACAGAAATAATGCAACCGGAACAAGATTCGGCCAAACGACTAGCGAAACGGCTGAGCTTTGACGGTATAGTAGATGCATTCGAACTTTCCGACAAACACAACGTGGTAGAGGCGAAATGCCCCCCTAAGTTGGCAGGCAAAACCCTGCAGGAGCTGGAGCTACGCAAAAAATTTAATGTTACCGTGCTTACCACCATTAAACAGAAAAAGACAAAGGGGCTTCTGGGTGCAACTGAGGAGCGAAAGATATCTGGTGTAGCCACAGCAGATACCATCCTTGAAGAGGATGACATTCTGGTGATTTTTGGAGAAATGGATGGCATCAGACGAATGCTCAGTCAAAACGAATAATCTCCTCAGCCGCACTTATTAACCCTCCCCGGCAACCTTCCGGGCCTCCCGGCAGCGGCATGGTTTTTATTTCACCACAGCAAACATGTGGAACATAAAACACCTGCGCCATGAACAAGAATAAGAACTATGTGCTCATTACCGGTGCCACCAGCGGTATTGGCTACGAACTAACCCAGCTATTTGCTAAAGAACGCCACAACCTGGTATTGGTAGCCAGAAGCGAAGATGAGCTGCACATGATGGCTACCAACCTGCATCATATTCATAATATCGATGTTATTCCCATTGCAAAAGACCTCTTTAGAAAAGAAGCTCCTTTTGAGGTGTACGAGATTATAAAAGCGAAGGGCGTAACGGTGGATATACTGGTTAATGACGCCGGCCAGGGACAGTATGGGGAATTTATTCACACCGACCTCAACAAAGAGCTCGACATTATTCAACTGAACGTAGGCGCGGTGGTAACTTTTACTAAACTTTTTCTGCGTGAAATGGTCGCCCGCAAAACCGGGAAAATCCTTAACCTCTCTTCCATTGCCGCCAAGCTGCCTGGGCCCCTGCAGGCGGTGTACCACGCCACCAAAGCATTTGTCCAATCGTTTACAATGGCTGTGCGTGAAGAGGTGAAGTACTCGGGGGTGACTGTAACCGCCCTGCTGCCCGGTGTAACCGACACCGACTTTTTTCACAAAGCCCACATGGAAGACTCCAAAATGGTGCAGCAATACGAAATGTCGGACCCGGCCGAAGTGGCCAAAGCTGGCTACGAGGCTTTAATGAATGGGGATGAAATGGTAACAGTTGGTTTCAAAAACAAAGTAATGAAGGCTATGGCGAGCGTAGTGCCCGACAACGTGCTTGCAAACCGTATGCATAAACAGCAGGAACCAGTAGAGATGGCACACCCAAAATAGGGCGGTTTACAATCCGGCGAAGCAAACCTATCATTGTGCCTTTCCTGGCCCGCGACTCGGGCTTTTATTTTTCGAAATGCACCCTTATTGAGATTTGCGGTATTGTATAAATTCCCCACAGTGCTCAACTTTGGGTGCATGAAATTTTTTACTGCGGCCGTATCCATTTTTTTTACCTGTTTTTTCCTCTGGAGCACTTGCGGCTTTTGCCAATTTTCCTTCGAAATAGACGATGATTGCGCCAATCACTTCTTTATTGAAATACCCACGGATACAATCGGCGTATTTGCTGGCCAAAGAGGGCCGTTTGGCGGTATTTCTGCCATTGAGTATACCGGAAAAAGTAACAGGTACATCTTACTTTCAGACGGCCTCCCCTCCCGCTACTATACTTTTTCCATAAGCATAAAAAATTCCATCAAATGCAACTTTCAGCGAATTAGCTATCTAACAAACCCACAGATACGGGGCGAAGGATTAAGAATTGCGGGCAGTGAGATGTTTCTTACCGATGAGCGCCACATAGACGGAGAGGAAAAAACACTGGTATGGAAAAGAGACGCTGCGGGCGCCATGCAGCTGATCGAAAACCTGGAAGAGAAATACTACGGTGTGATGCACGAAAATAGCGGCTTTGAGGGAATATGTCTGTCGGGCAGTGGCGACAAGCTTTACCTTGCAATGGAAAGGGCATTGCCAGACGCGCCATGCAGAGCAGTGGTGCCTATTATCGAATACACACTGGAAACAGGCTGCAGCCGGGAGCTTTATTATCCTTTTCAAATGCCGGGCGAAAGCAACGGTATAAGCGAGATTGCCTCCCTGAACGACAGCATACTGCTGGTGATAGAACGAGACTACCTGAAGAAGGAAAATCGCAATACAGTGAACCTCTACACCATCAATATAAACCAGCAACCGGGTGCAGCTCCCGAATCATGCAGCTCTCTGCAAGGCTCGGCGCTTCTGCAGCCTCGCTTTGTCTACTCCCTCGACACCCTCTCACACCTCGGCGGCAAACCGTTTAAAGTTAACAACATTGAGGGTGCTGCCCTTACGCCCGATGGCAAGTACCTGCTGCTGGTATCGGACAACAACTTTGGCAACCGCGGCCAGGGCACCCCCACACAGCTGTTGGCGCTAAAGGTGAAGAAGTTCTGAGCCGGCTGGAAGCTTCTTAGTTCGCAGTTCTTAGTTCTTAGTTGTGAGCCGGCTGGAAGCTTTTGAGCCGGCTGGAAGCTTTTTATTTTTTAGTTTTTTTTGTCACTTGACATTCCGTAAATGGCCAAAGCAAACGAAATGAAGTTGTGATCTGAGTGCCTTTTTAAAAACAAAAAGATTAAATCACCGACTACTGATCACAGCTTACTGACCACTGATCACATCAATTACGGTTTACCGATCACCTCCTATCTATTACCCATCACAGATCAACCGACCCACCGACAATCGACTACAGATTACCGACGAACCGATTACCGATTACCGACCCCCCGAGCACCTCTTACCGATTACCCATCACAGATCACCTACCCCCACCGATTACCGACACACCATTTACCGAGCACCGCCTCACATTCCACATGGGCTGAGTCTTCTCAGACCGTTTGCAAAGATCGGCGCACATATGCCCGCCAATGCTGCTGATCGACTATGAGGCCGATGCTTTCGATGCTGTCATGTGAGACACATGCCAGGGCAGCATGAGCTGTATTAGCAGCACAAGCTCGCGCGAATAAATGTTGTGGTTATACAAATTCTTGCCGAACGAAATGTGCTGTCGACAGTCGTCCGTGGACTGTCGACTCTTTCCTTAATCCACCCTGTTCAGCACCGAATCCGGGAAGTACTTGTTCGTTAGCGCCACCATCTCATCACCTTTCACAAACATGTCGATGCTGATATCTTCGGTATGTGTAATGCCGCATGCACCCAGCAGCTCCAGCACTGCCTTAATGGTATTGTGGTGAAAATTGTAAACCCGCTCGGCCTTATCGGTAACTACCAGGCCCTTCATCAGCATTTTATTTTGTGTGGCTACGCCCGCAGGGCAATCGTTGGTATTGCAACGCAGCGCCTGTATGCAACCAATGCTAAACATAAAAGCCCGGGCCGAGTTGCATATATCGGCACCAAGCGCACGCATCCGCAAAATGGAAAAGGCCGTAAGTACTTTGCCGCTGGCTATTACACGCACCTCGTCGCGAAGGCCGTATTTCTTAAGGGTGCTGTGTACAAAAATAAGTGCGGGCTCAAGGGGAATCCCCACCGAGTCGGAAAACTCCAGTGGCGCCGCCCCGGTTCCGCCCTCAGCCCCGTCCACAGTAATAAAATCGGGCCAAATACCCTCCTTCTTCATCTCCTTGCACAGGTCGATAAACTCTTCCGTACGGCCGACGCAAAGCTTAAAGCCAACCGGTTTACCATCGGCCAGCTCCCGCATTTTCCCGATAAAACGAACCAGTCCTTTGGCGTCGCTAAACGTTTTGTGGCTTGGGGGCGATATAATGGTGGTGTGTGGTTTCACGCCCCTGATGCGGGCTATTTCTTCAGTGTTTTTTGCCGCAGGCAATACGCCGCCGTGCCCGGGCTTGGCCCCCTGCGACAGCTTCAGCTCAATCATTTTTACCTGCGGAATACCAGCCCGCTTTTTAAACTCTTCGGGAGAAAAGTCTCCTTCCGGCGTCCTGCACCCAAAATAGCCGGTGCCTATTTGCCAAACAATATCAGCGCCTCCCTGCAGATGATAGTCCGACAGGCCGCCCTCTCCGGTGTTGTGGTAGAAGTTGCCTTTCTTCGCACCCTTGTTTAGCGCCAGTATGGCGTTTTGGCTAAGCGAGCCAAAGCTCATCGCCGAAATATTGAGCACCGAGGCACTATAGGGCTGCTTGCACAGGCTGCTGCCTATCATTACCCGTGGGAAGTCCTCGGCCGGCTCGATGGCATAAATTGAGTGGCGGATGGCTTCGTAGTGGTCGTCGTTTATATTCATTTGGGTGCCAAAAGGGTGTGTTGCGTTCACATTCTTGGCCCGCCGATACACAAGCGCCCGGTGGTTTCGGCTGAAAGGCTTGCCGTCAGTCGACTTTTCGATGAAATACTGCTGAATTTCAGGCGATATAGACTCAAAGAAATAGCGGAAATAGCCCAACACCGGAAAATTCCTCAATATGGTGTGGCTCTTTTGCATCCTGTTCATGGTGCCGACAAAAAGAATTGGCCCTACCACCACCAGCGACCACAGGAAGGACGTCCAGTAGTAGCTTATCAAAACAATGAGGAGAATGGTGAAGGCGGCTGCTTTGTAGAATAGGTATCTCATAAAAAGTAGGTGTTGGTCAAAAGATTAAAGATTGAAATCTTTCCCCACATTTCATTCAGGTTGTGGTACTTATATTTTTACTGAATGGGCATTCGGTATTTTCACCACCTTAGGCTTCGAAAAGTCTTATGTTATTATTCTATTGATATTTTAAACAAAGTACTGCATTTTTAAAGGCACGAATTATTTTCACCATTCTAAAACCAACGCATCGGCCGAACCTTGTCACACAAACCACCGACCTCCAATCGCTACTTACAAACAATGGAAAAACGCTCTACCAGCGAACTAAAACTGGTATTGCAAAGCCACGAAAAATTCACCAAAGAGGCTGTGGAAGCAGCTGTGGCGGTTTTAAAAAGCAGAAGTGAAAAATTTGAGGAAATGGTGCCCCTCAAAGCGCAGGAACCCACACGGGCCGTCCGCAAGAAACCATTCCGGCATTTGCGGCTGCTGTTCGCCTTTATTTTGCACCCCGACACGCATCGTATTCAAACCTCCTCAAAAACGAAGGTTCTGCTGACCGTGCGCTTTTACTTTCTTGGGTTGTTGCTTCAGTTTTTTGTCGCAAATTTTTTCATGCTGGTGTACCATGCCGGAGGCGTGAAATTTCCTCAGCACAAAAACATATTGCCTGATTTGCCGACGGGTACGGCTGACCTTTATTTGTACGCTATGCTTATTCCCGTATTCGCCGGCGTAATTGAGGAGCTAATATTCCGGCTGCCGTTTACCAGGTTCAACAAGCTATACATTGATGTCTTTTTAGCGCTGTTCATTTCGTACGTCATCACCAGGTTCTTTAGCAAGTCGCTATACTTTCAGCTGTCTTCGGCGTCGGCTCATTTGGTGTTTTATACTATTCTGCCAATTGCACTGGCTACGGGAGTCTATTTCAGCTTAAGGAGGTCTCATGTGCACAGCAACTTTCTTCAAAGCGACTGGCAGCGCAACTACCGCTTCCTGTTCTATGCCTCAGCAGTTGTATTTTCGGTACTGCACCTGCCCAATTACAACTGGCTCGGGCAACACCTGCCATTAATTCCGCTGGTTTTGCTCCCCTACCTGGTCTATGCATTTGTGCTTTCTTATATCAGAACCAGAAACGGCCTTGTTTATGCTATCGGTCTCCATTTTACCATCGATCTGTTTGTGGTGCTGGTTCACCTGTCCGGAATCAATGCCGTTTAGTTAGCTATTTAAGATCCTCTCCCTTACCCTCACTGGCCGTGCGCCTCCAAAGAGGGAGAAATGGCCTAACTAAACGATATTGCATCCGGAATGTAAAAGCTCAAAGCCCGTTTTTTACACACCTATCCCTAAAATGTGTGCAACAATTCCGGGTCTATTCAGTTTCCATTATTTTAAACATCAACAAAACCATATGGCTAAAATCACACTCAAAGGCAACCCCGTTACTACCAGCGGCGAATTACCTGCTATTGGCACCCCGGCGCCGGCTTTCAAACTTACAAAAACAGACCTGACCGAGGTGTCGCTGGCCGATTTCAAAGGAAAAAAGGTAGTGCTCAACATCTTTCCCAGCATCGACACGAGCACATGTGCCACCTCCGTAAGGAAGTTTAACAAGGAAGCGTCGGCACTCCAAAATACCGTGGTGCTGTGCATCAGCCGCGACCTCCCCTTTGCCCACAAGCGATTTTGTGCTGCCGAAGGCCTTGAAAACGTGGTGCCGCTCTCCACCTTCCGCGACGAAAACCAGTTTGGCAAAGCCTATGGAGTCGAAATACTGGACGGCGCCTTTAAGGGTCTCACGGCTCGCTCAGTGGTGGTTATAGACGAAACGGGCGCCGTGAGGCATACGGAGTTGGTGGGCGAAATAGCGAATGAGCCGGATTATACTGCGGCTTTAAAGAAGTTGTAAAACGGGAATTGTCAATCTTGATAACCCCACTAAAAGTTATTACATTTGTGATCACGTCTCTAAACTTAATGGTTACGAAAATTATCAGAATAGGGAATTCCAGGGGAATCAGGCTGTCGAAGAGTGTTTTAGCTGACCTGCCTCATATTTCGGGTTTCCGGGTGCGTAAATCAGGCAACGAAATCATTCTTACCCCGATAGAAACTTCTCGCGAGAAATGGGAGGCACAAATTACTGCAGTATCGAAAGATATTGAGGAAACACCAGACTATACGTACAATAAATTCGATTCTGAAGAATGGGAATGGTGATTGAACGTTTCGACGTGGTGCTGGTAAATCTGGATCCCACGATTGGAGATGAAATCAAAAAAATACGACCAGCCATTGTTGTATCGCCCAACGAACTGAACAAAACATGGGGAGTGATAACAGTAGTACCTTTAACTTCCGTCTTAAGAGAGCTCGATTTCAGGCCACCCATCTTTTTTGAAAATAAGAGACGTCAGGCTGCCGTTGATCAAATAAGAGCAATTGACAAAGTACGAGTGCTTAAAAAGCTCGGAAAAATAAAAGAGAACGAAGCCGAAAACCTACTCAACGTCATTCAAATGATGTTTGAACCATGATGTGACCGGGAGACAACAACTCATAAAAAACTAAAGCCGGGGAATTACTCCACCGGCTTTTATATTAACCCAGTTTTGAATAGACAGAACAGTGTTTATTTACCCAGCTTATCCAGCACGTCCATTACCTCCTTCACATGTTTGCGGCTGGTTTCCATCAGCGCTTTTTCTTCGTTGTTCAGCTGGAGTTCAATCACTTTCTCCACGCCATTTTTGCCGAGCACCACTGGCACACCAAGGTAGCAGTCTTTTATACCATACTCGCCATCGAGCCTGATGCACACGGGGAATACCCGGCGCTGGTCTTTTACAATAGCCTCTGCCATTTGGGCAGCAGCAGCGCCAGGTGCGTACCACGCTGAAGTTCCCATCAGTTTCACCAGCTCGCCACCGCCAAACTTAGTGCGCTCAATAATAGCATCCAGCTTGTCTTTGGCAATAAGCTCCGTTACCGGAATACCCGCCACTGTGGTGTAGCGCGGTAGCGGCACCATGGTGTCGCCATGCCCTCCCAGCAAAATAGCCTGAATCTCCTTTCCCGACACATTCAGTTCTTCGGCAAGAAACGCCCTGTAGCGTGCGGTGTCCAGAATACCAGCCATACCAAGCACTTTGGTGCGGGGCAATTTGCTGGTAATGTGGGCCTGGTAGGTCATTACGTCCAGCGGGTTGGAAACCACAATGATGATGGCGTTGGGGGAATGTTTTACCACGTTTTCGGTAACTGACTTTACTATACCGGCGTTGGTTTCGATAAGGTCGTCGCGGGTCATGCCGGGCTTACGAGGCAAACCCGAGGTAATTACCACCACATCGGAGTTGGCTGTTTTGCTATAGTCGTTTGTAGTGCCTACGGTGCGAGAATCGTACTGCGTAATCGGGGCCTTTTGCCAGATGTCGAGGGCTTTGCCTTCAGCTATACCTTCTTTAATGTCGATAAGGACAATTTGATTGGCTACCTCGCGATAAGCCAGCACATCGGCACAGGTGGCGCCCACGTTACCGGCACCAACAACGGTAATTTTCATTTGCTTTATTTTTAGGAGTTAAACCATTTGAATGAGTAGTAGCAACAAAGCTATGAAATATGGCTATTAATCGAAAAAGGGTTTGATTAAAGGCAAAATGATTTTAATTCGCAGTGTGGCCTGCCTTTTACATAGTTCCTAAATTTATTTTTTTTCTATTTCCGCAATGAAAAGAGACATTTTAACAGTACTCGTTGGTATAAGACGCATTGTCGGCAGCGTTTTGAACATCAGAGAGGGTTCCGATTTAGAGGCTACCGTTCAGGGCATAAAAAGGGACATCACCTTCAGGGGTCCCACTGCTTGGATCCTCATCCTGGCCATTTTTATAGCCTCTATTGGCCTTAATGTAAATTCAACGGCCGTGATAATCGGTGCGATGCTAATTTCGCCGCTCATGGGCCCGATACTAGGCGTTGGGCTGGCATTAGGCACCAACGACTTTGAAACCCTCACCCGTTCGCTGAAAAATCTGGCGGTAGCGGTAAGCATCGCCCTACTCACGTCCACTATCTACTTTTCTATTACGCCACTCAATATTGAACAAACTGAATTAATAGCCCGCACCAAGCCCACCATTCTTGACGTGCTGATAGCCCTGTTTGGAGGTTTTGCAGGTGCCATTGCGGGTTCGAGAAAGGAAAAGACGAATGTAATACCTGGTGTTGCCATAGCCACGGCCCTTATGCCGCCGCTTTGTACTGCAGGGTATGGCCTTGCTACCTTAAAAATGGAATTTTTCCTGGGTGCCTTCTACTTGTTCTTCATCAATTCGGTGTTTATCAGCCTCAGCACTTTTATAGTGGTCAAGTACCTCCGCATACCTATGGTGGCCGTAATAGATCAGATGAAACTCAGCCGCTACCGGTGGTTTCTCATTACGTTTCTCGTTATTACCGTTACACCCAGCACTATCATTTTCTACTATGTAATACAGGAAACCCGCTGGAAAATTCAGGCCGAAAGCTTTGTGCGGGAAAAGTGCAATTTCGCTGGCAGCGAACTCATCAATAGCAGGGTAACGTATTCGGATACCCTGTCGGTTATCGATCTATACTACATAGGCGACGAGGTTGACGAAAATGAGCAGGTACAGCTGGCAGGGTTTTTAGACTTTTACGGCATCAGCGGGCGGGAGGCCTTTCCCAGCACAAAGAAGACTGAGATCAGGATTCACCAGGAAAGGAATAACTCAGCAGACTTTGAGAAAAGGCTTAGCGAAATGAATAGCGATATCCGCATGAAGGTACTGGAAGATATTTATTCCAAAAATGAGCAGATCATCAAAGACAAGGATAAAAAAATACGGCTGCTTGAAGAGCAGATTTTACGGCTGAGCAGAAAAGACACTATCCCTTTCAGGCAATTGCATAAAGAACTGGCTTTTCATTTTAAGGATGTGGAGAGGTTCTCCTACGCCCAGGCCGTAGAAATAAAACAAAGAGACAGTCTTTCGGTGTACGACACCATTCCTACCTATATGCTCAATTTTAAAGAAGCTGTTTCAGTGAGGTCACGAAAAAAGCTGAGCAAAGACATTGAGGAATGGCTCCGGGTGCGCATGACCAACGAAAAAATACGGGCGGTGGAGGTAAACTAATTTACAATCGGTAAGCAAGACTCAGGTCGAAAAACCCGAAATGATTGCGGTACGACTTCACCAGGTTGGTGGAGTATGCGTTGTAGATCTCGGCAAACGAGGTCATCATTTTAGCTTTTATACCCACGTTTTCGGATAGTATCTGCAAAATGTTTACCTGGGGTATTACGTACAGCTCGGCCGTGTCGCTTACTACCACCGACGTAAAAATGCGGGTTGTTTTTTCCAGCAGGGAGTTATCGCCAAAAGCCTGCCCGGTATATACCCTCGAAAGCTCCTCAAACTTGTCTTTCAGGTCGATATTGAGCGCTACTTCCCCTTTTTTCACGAGGTAAAAAGCATGGCTGGGGTCGCCGCGAAAGAAAACAACCTCCTCGTTGCGATAGTTGCGCAGGTACATCGACGGAATAAACAGGGCCATTTCGTCGTGTGTAAGTTTTTCAAAAACCTTAACCCCCGACAGAAAATTGAAGAGCTTCAACTCCTCAATGCTGTAGGTTCTTCTGAAAGGATTTAGAACTCTCTTTAGCATAACTCCAGTCTTAACACGTTTCGGGTGCCGGCAGCAATCTTAAAGCGGTCGTCTATCCTGTGACCTATCACCCAGGCGATTTTGCCTGCCGAAACCAGCACCAGCACTCTTTGCTTCAAGTTTACCGGAATTTTAGAGTCAATCATAAAATCGCTCAGCTTTTTTTGCCCCCTCATACCCAGTGGCATAAAACTATCGCCCTGCCGCCATGAGCGTATTTCCAGCGGAAAAGTGAGCTTGTCGGAATCCAAAAGCGCTACGTTTTCGCTTTTTTCGATGTTTATTGGCGCTACCTTATGTGCCAGCACCAGTGTGCCATGCGGAAGCGATATGCTTTCCGTGTCCCATGGTACCGGAATTGCCTCAATGGGTTCAGCCCCGGCATGCAAGCACACTACCAGTTTTCCACGGTCTACGTTGATCACATGGCTGTCAGTATAAAAAACCTTACCAGGCACACCTGCATCAATTGCGCTTTGCAGTTGTTTAAAAACCTTGTAGCCGAGG
Source organism: uncultured Imperialibacter sp. (assembly GCA_965651695.1). Lineage (GTDB taxonomy): Bacteria > Bacteroidota > Bacteroidia > Cytophagales > Cyclobacteriaceae > Imperialibacter. The sequence goes on from CBFGTI010000075.1 coordinate 13,905, forward strand.
CCGGTATGCTTCTTTAGCGATTCGAAAAGCAGCAAGCGGCTACTTCCCATCAAGCCGGCCGGCTGAATTTCAATAGTGGAGCCTTCTGTTTTTAAAAACTGCCCTTCCCAGCCGGCTACAGCGTCATTTATCACTTCGCCGGCAGCCCACAGCCGTTCCATCGTATCCATCAAGGTACCCGACAGCGAAGGGTTAAGCTGCCGCAAAACCGGCGTAACGTGATGCCGGATCTTATTTCGCTCGTAGTCATCGCTGTCGTTGGATGCGTCTTCACGCCAATCAACCTGCGACTCCACCGCTATTTGCATAATATCCGCCCTCGAAAAGGCGAGCATCGGCCGAATCGTTTTGCCTGCGTGTGGAGGAAGGCACGCAACGCCTTGAAATCCAGTGCCATGAGCAATATTGATAAGCATTGTCTCCAGCGCGTCGTCTATGTGGTGCGCAGTAGCGAGCTTCTGGTAGTGTTTCTCCTGCTGGATTTCTTCAAAAAAATTGTACCTGAGCTCCCTGGCGGCCATTTGCGTGGAAACACCACGCTGCCCTGCGTAGGCCTTGGTTGAAAACGAACGACTGAAAAACGGAACCTGCCACCTCATGGCGAGGGCTTTTACAAATTGCTCGTCGCCATCGGAAGCATCGCTCCGCAGCTTAAAATTGCAGTGTGCAACACCAAACGGTACACCCACCTGATGAAACAGCCACCCCATTACCACCGAATCTACCCCCCCGCTTATCGCCAGCAGCACCTTGCCAGAGCTATCGAAAAGATTGTGGCGTTTTGCAAATGACTGAAATTGAGCAATGTACTTTTCGGAAATCATGTGTTCGAAATCGGTAGTCCGGCCGATGAATAGCGGAACTTTACGCAAGTAAATGTTCTTTCTCTATTTTTGCCACCGCATGGCATGGCATTTGTGCCCTTCTGACAAATTTATGAGGCATTCGATATTTAAAATAGGACTCGTTCTGGTCATTTTAGCGGCATCTGCCAGCCAGGTGGTAGCGCAACGAAAAGACAGGATAAAATACGATGCCGAACTGCTGGAGGGCGGCCGAATAGATGGGCGACCCTACAAAAAGTTGAAAGACAACGTTGTGTTCACTCAAAAAAACACAATCATTTATTGCGACTCGGCCTTTTTGTACGACAGAGAAAACCTGCTGGAAGCCTTTGGCCGGGTGAGGATTGTTGACAACGACACGGTGACTATTACCGGCCGAAAGCTCGTATATGACGGAAACGGCCGCAAAGCCCAAATGCGCCAAAATGTAGTATACACCAGTGGCGATAACCGCTTGTATACCGACTATCTCGACTATGAAATGGACACCCGTGTTGCCCACTATTTCAACAGCGGCAAACTTGTGGATGTAAACAATACATTGTCGAGCAGAAGAGGCTACTTCTACTCCAACGAAAACAGGGCGACCTTTTACGGAAAAGTGGAGCTTCTGAGCCCCGAATACACCCTACTCGCCGATACATTGCGGTACAACACCATTACCAAGATCGCCGTAACGCCGGGCAGAACTCAGATAATTACATCCGACAGCACCTTTCTTTATTCAAACGGCGGCGAGTTCAACACCATCCCCGAGCAGTCGTCTTTTGTAAAAGGGCAGATCGAAACACGTGACTACCTGCTGGAAGGCGATGAGCTGTTTTTTGACGATCAGAACAAATACTACACAGCTACAGGCCATGTAAAAATGACTGCCAAAAATAATGAGGTGATCATTACCGGCGACAAAGGCATATACTGGCGCAACAAAGGCATCAGCAAAATTTATGGCAACCCGGTAATGAAAAAAGTAATGCAGGCCGACACCTTTTACCTGGCCGCCGATACGCTTGTTTCAATGGAAGACAAGGTAGACTCGCTCAAGCGCATACTGGCTTACAATAATGTGCGGATGTTTCGGTCAAACCTGCAGGGAAAAGCCGACTCGCTGGCCTACTTTATTGCCGACTCCAGCATTACGTTTTATTACGATCCCATTTTGTGGAACCTTCGAAACCAGATCAATTCCGATACAATTCATCTGTACCTCAAAAACAACGTTATCGACCAGATGTACCTGCAAAAAAACGCTTTTATAGTGGCACAGGATACCCTGAAACATTTTAATCAGGTGAAGGGGCGGGAAATGCGTGCCTTTTTTGAAAACAGCTACATCAAAAAAGTAAATGTGGATGGAAACGGCGAAAGTATCTATTATGTACTCAACGAGGGCGACAGCATACTTCTGGGGATGAACCGCATACTTTGCAGCAACCTGGTGATGCGGTTTGATGCCAATACCCTCAGCAATATCTCCTTTTATGTAATGCCCGAAGCAACCTTCTATCCGCCGCATGAGATAAAAGACGGCATCACACGGCTGGAAGGCTTTTCCTGGAGGTCGGCGGAGCGCCCATCTCTTTCGGATGTGCTTAGCCCCCCTAAAAAACTACCTGCAGACTCCGTGGCTACAAACAGGCGAGCCAAAGCGGCGCCTTCGGTTATCAAGCTGGACGGTTCGCCCGCAGGGCAGTCGCCTGCAACACCCGTGCGGAGTAGAAGAGACGGCAGCCAAAAAGGTAAAATCCCGCCAAAAGGCAACCTTCAGCGTGGAAATGGTGTCATCAAAAACGAAAACGACCAGAAATAGAATTGGTAATTACCTGTGCATCGCTTAATTTTGCGTCCTTATGTTCAAATCCCGGCTTTTAGCAGTCCTTTTTGTAGTTACACTAGGCTTCCTCACCTTTTCATGCAGCGAGTTTCGGAAAATCCAGAAGAGTACCGACTGGAAAAAGAAATACGATGCCGCAATGAAATACTATGAAGAAGAAGAGTACTACAAAGCCAATGTGCTTCTGGAGGAAATTATTCCACTCATAAAAGGAACGCAGGAAGCCGAACTGGCGGAGTTTTATTACGCCTACTCCTATTACTACCAAAAGCAGTACATCCTGGCGTCGCATTACTTCAAAACTTTTGCTACCATATACGGCCGCAGCGAAAAAGCCATGGAGGCACAATACATGCATGCCTACTCGCTCTACCTTGAGTCGCCTGTTCCCGACCTCGACCAAAGCAGCACTTATGAGGCCATTTCGTCAATGCAGTCCTTCATTAACAAATATCCTTACAGCGAGTATAAAGACAAGGCACAGGAGATAATCGACAATCTGCAGAAGAAGCTGGAAACCAAAGCATTTGAAAACGCCCGCTTGTACTCAAAACTCAGGAGGTATAAGTCGGCCGTGGTGGCGTTCAACAATTTTGAAGTTGACTACCCCGATTCCCGCTACAACGAAGAGGGCTACTTTCTGCGTATAAAATGCCAGTATGAGTATGCGACGCAAAGTATACAAAGTAAGCAGGAGGAACGTTTCAGAGATGTAATTGATTATTACCAGAAGTTTATCGACAGATATACCACAAGCAAGTATCTGAAAGAAGCTGAACAAATGTACGAAGTAAGCCTCGATCAGGTGAGAAAATTAGCAAGCATATCAAGCAATTAATAAATATGGCAGCAACAAAACCAAATTCCCAGGCATCGCTGATTACCCGCGACAATGCCGAACTGGCAAAAATGACGGGCAACATTTACGAGTCGGTTGTGGTAGTAGGGAAGAGAGCCCGCCAGCTATCGGCTGAAATGAAGGAAGAGCTAAGCAACAAGCTGGCTGAGTTTGCTTCAACAGTTGACAACCTGGAGGAAATATTCGAAAACAGGGAGCAGATTGAAATCTCCAAGTTTTACGAGAAGATGCCCAAGCCTACGAATGTAGCCACCGACGAATTTTTGGAGGGCAGGCTATATTTCAGAAGGAATGAAGACGAAGACATTTAGTCTGGCAAATCAGTTGCCGTTTGGAAGGCCACCAGGAAGCTCGTTCGACAACGCGGCCTCCTGGTGGCTTTACTACTCTTTGAGCCATGCACTGTACTTGATTTCTAAAATTTCCAATCCTTCACATTGGGCTCTCTTCAAGGCAAAAAGATAATACTGGGGGTTTGCGGCAGTATAGCTGCTTACAAGTCGGCCCTCATCGTGCGGCTACTGGTAAAGCACGGAGCAGAGGTGCAGGTAGTGCTTACCTCAGCTGCCACCGAATTTATCACACCGCTTACCCTTGCCACGCTCTCTAAAAAACCCGCACTTTCTGATTTTACGTCCGGCAGCACCGGCACCTGGAACAACCACGTGGACCTTGGCCTTTGGGCCGATGCGCTGGTAATCGCACCCGCCAGCGCAAACACCCTTGGCAAAATGGCCAACGGCATATGCGACAACCTGCTGATGGCCACTTATCTCTCTGCCAGGTGCCCTGTTTTTTTTGCGCCGGCAATGGACCTGGATATGTACCGGCACCCTTCGGTGGTAGCAAACATGGCCCGGCTGCAGTCGTTTGGGAACACGAAGATTGAGGCAGAAGAAGGCGAATTGGCCAGCGGCCTGCACGGCGTAGGCCGCATGGCAGAGCCCGAACACATCATCTCCTTTCTGGAAGACCACTTCAGCAGAAGTCAGCGGCTAACAGGCAAAAAAGTGCTCATTACTGCAGGCCCCACTTACGAGGCCATCGACCCTGTGAGGTTTATTGGCAACCACTCCACCGGCAAAATGGGCTTTGCACTTGCCGATGCATTTTCCAGGCAAGGTGCCGAAGTAGAAGTAGTAAGCGGCCCTGCAGCCATATCGGCCGCACATGCTTCTGTCAAAGTAACCAAAGTGCAGTCGGCCAGCGAAATGCTGCAGGCTGCCTCGGCGGCGTTCGACAAATGCGACATCGCTGTATTTGCGGCAGCCGTTGCCGACTATCGCCCCGAGCATGTTGCTCCCGAAAAAATCAAAAAAAGTGATGATGCACTCAGCATCCGGCTGGTTAAAAATCCTGACATTGCCGCTACCCTTGGCCATAGGAAGAAAAAGCAACTGACAGTTGGTTTTGCACTGGAAACCACCAACGAAATGGAGTACGCCCGTGAGAAGCTGCATAAGAAAAACTTCGATCTCATCGTTCTTAATTCTTTGCGGGAACCCGGTGCGGGTTTTGCGCACGATACCAACAAGATCACTATCTTAGACAACCAAGGCTCAAAAACCTATGATCTTAAAACCAAACACGAAGCGGCTCTCGATATTGTTGAAGCGGTGTGCCACAAAATGGGCCTTTAGCTTTGGCATTCCCTTCCTTTTCGTTTTAGTATCAGTATCTGGCAGCCGGGCGCAGGAGCTCAACTGCAAGGTAATCGTAAATGCACAGCAAACCCAAACCACAGAGCGCCGTGTGTTTACCGACATGGAGCGGGCTTTTACGCAGTTTTTGAACGGCCGCAAGTGGACCAACGACCAGTTCGAAACCGTTGAGCGTATCAACTGCAACATCGTCATCAACATGGAAGAAATGCAATCGGTAAGCAGCTTTAAGGCCGCTGTGCAAATCATTTCCGTGCGGCCTGTACATAATACGGGGTACGAGTCTATCTTGCTCAACTTTGCCGATCGTGAGTGGCAGTTTGAATACACCGAATCCCAGCCTCTCCAGTTCAACGAAAACACATTCAACAACAACATCACCTCCATGCTGGCGTACTATGCCTACATCATCATAGGGCTCGACTACGACTCTTTTTCGCCCCTGGGCGGCACTCCCTATTTCGAAAAAGCATGGCAGGTGGTAACCAACGCCCAGCAGTCGGGCAGCGTGGGCTGGGACCAGTTTGGCAACAACCGCAACCGCTACTGGCTTACAGAAAATATTCTCAATGGAGCCATGGTACCCCTGCGTGAAGCCTACTACGACTACCACTTAAAGGGCATGGATGTATTTCAGACGAATCCCAATGAAGCACGTGTACAAATTTTGGAGGTACTGAAAAAGGTGCAACAGGTAAAGCTTATCCGCCCCAACAGCATCTTCCCTATTGCCTTTATGGATGCCAAGCTCGATGAGCTCATCAACATATATTCGCAGGGCGATATGGGTATTCGTCGCCAGGCATACGACATCCTCACCAAAGTGGACCCTGGAAAGAACGACCGGCTGCAAGCCATTATTCAGAATTGAGCACTCCTTTTCGAATTCTCTGCCAATTTTCATATTCAGCAAAGACCTCAATCGAAAGTTGTCAACTGAAATCCGAATTTTTCAGTTTTTTCTTTAAATTCATCTTAATATTTTGTGAACATGGATATTTCCACTGTAAAAATTGACCTTATTCATTGGTTAGCTGAGATCAATGACGTTAAGCTTCTCGAAAAACTTCAGACTTTGAAAAAAGAACAGGAAGAATCTTTCGAACTTGATGCGACTCAGCAGAACGAGCTAGATAGACGCCTGAACAAATATGAAGCGGGTGAAATGAAGTTTACCTCCTGGGAAGCGGCAAAGGAAAGAATAAGAGAGAAATCAAAAAATGCCCTATAACTATCAGCTTTCCGAAGAGGCTGAAAACGACGTATCAGAGGCCTACGAGTGGTATGAAAAAAAAAAGGGCAGGGTTGGGAGAGGAGTTTCTGGTGTGCCTCGATTCGGCAAAAGACGCCATAGTAAACAATCCTCTAACTTATCGGGTCTGCTTTAAAAAGAAAGTGAGAAGATTTGTTGTACACACCTTCCCGTACCTGGTTCTATATATAGTAAATCAAAAAAACATTGATGTTATTGCGGTCTTTAACACACATCAGCACCCCAATAAATGGAAGGAAAGAGTTTTTTAAAGAATGTCTGGTTTGCCCAAGTAAATCCTTCCGCGATACACTTCAAACGATCAAATCTTCTATTTTTGATTTTTTAAAATAGCTTTGCCTCAAACAAAAAAGGCCAGCCACAGATCAACCTATGCTTAAACATCTGCTGATCAAAAACTACGCACTCATCGAGTTGCTGGAAATGACCCCCTCTCCCCGCCTGAACATGATAACGGGGGAAACCGGGGCGGGCAAATCTATCATGCTTGGGGCCGTGGGACTGCTGTTGGGCAATAGAGCAGATACCAAAGCCCTGTACAACGAAGAAGAAAAATGTGTGGTAGAAGGCGCTTTCGATATCTCCTCGTACAACCTCCACTCACTTTTTGAAAACAACGAGCTTGACTACGAGTCCACTACGCTCATTCGCAGGGAGATCAGTCCTTCAGGAAAATCCCGTGCTTTCGTAAACGACACGCCCGTTACCCTTGATGTATTAAAAACGCTGGGTGAAAGGCTAATGGACATCCACTCGCAGCACGACACGCTCCTACTGTCGGCCAACGAGTTTCAGCTCAACGTGATTGACAGCTACGCCGGCACAAGCAACCTTCTCGATCAGTACAGGGAGGCTTTCAAAGATTTTAGAAAAAAGCAGAAAGCCTATCATTCGCTTTTAGAAGAAAGCAGCGAGCTGCAAAAGGAAGCCGACTACAACCAATTTTTGTTTGACGAACTGGAAAAAGCCGCGCTAGCCGAAGACGAGCAGGACCGCCTTGAAGAGGAACTCTCTATGTTGGAAAATGCCGAAGAAATAAAGCTCAAACTCAACGAATGCAGGCAGCTGCTGAGCGAGGCTGAAATATCGGTAGAGGGCCAGCTTGGGCAGGTAAGGCATTCACTGTCGGCCATTTCCAGGTTTTCTCACAAGCTGCAGGAGCTTCTCCAACGGCTGGAAAGTACAGTGATAGAGCTGAACGATATTGGCCAGGAAGTGCAAAAAGAGGATGAACTCATCGAGTACGACCCCGAGAAGATACAGCTTACCAAAAACAGGCTTGACCTCGTGTATCAGCTACAGCAGAAGCACCGCGTGGCAAGCATACAAGAGCTGCTCCAAATAAAGCACACGCTTGAGGCAAAAGTAAAGCAGTTTCAGAACATGGACACTGCCATTGACGAGGCAAAAAAAGCCATGGAACTAGCCGGACAAAAAATGCAACAGGCCGGACAGGCGCTGAGCAAAAAAAGACAAGAAGCGTTTGCACCCTTTTCAAAATCAGTTACCGACATCATCCGGGAGTTGGGCATGCCGCAAGGCTCGTTTGAGATAAGTTGGCACCAGGCGGCGCCGGCTGAGTGCGGGCTCGACGAGGTTAACTTCCTTTTTAGTGCCAACAAGGGTATAGCGCCGCGGCAAATAAAAGATGTGGCCTCAGGTGGCGAGTTTTCGCGGCTTATGTTTGCCGTTAAATACATCCTTGCCGGCAAAACTTCGTTGCCCACCATTATCTTTGATGAAATAGACACGGGCATTTCCGGCGAAATAGCCAACCGGATGGTAAACATGATGAAAACCATGGCGCAGCAGCACCAGGTAATTTCCATCAGTCACTTGCCGCAATTTGCAGCCAAAGGCGAGGCGCATTATTTTGTATACAAAGACAACACCCGAACCAAAACGGTGAGCAAAATTAAGCTTCTTACTACCGAAGAGAGAGTTGAAGAGATAGCCAAGATGATAGCAGGCGCTGCCCCTACACCGTCGGCGCTGCAAAACGCAAGAGAACTACTGGCACAATAGGCGCGCCCTGAATAAAGTAAATTTTCTATTTTTGCCCATCAAATAAATCGCTTAAAACAAGAAACATGGCTTATAATCTTTTAAAAGGTAAAAGAGGTATTATTTCAGGTGCGCTGGACGAAAACTCCATTGCCTGGCACGTTGCACAAAGAGCTCATGAAGAGGGCGCCTCTTTCACGCTCACCAATGCGCCCATTGCTATGAGGATGGGCAAAATTAATGAGCTGGCAAAGGCCTGCAACGCAGAGATAATTCCTGCCGACGCTACTTCTGTTGAAGAGCTGGAAAACCTCTTCAGCAAATCCGTTGAAATTTTGGGCGGTAAGATCGACTTCGTGCTCCATTCCATTGGCATGTCGCCCAATATTCGCAAGGGAAAAGCTTATGGCGAGCTAAACTACGACTGGTTTGTAAAGTCCATCGATGTGTCGGCACTGTCGTTTCACAAAATGATGCATGTAGCCGAAAAGCAGGACGCCCTCAACGAGTGGAGCTCGGTAGTCGGGCTTTCGTACATCGCCGCACAGCGCACATACCCTTTCTACACCGATATGGCCGATGCCAAAGCGGTACTTGAGTCGATAGCAAGAGGCTACGGCTACCGCCTGGGTAAGGCTAAAAAGACGAGGGTAAACACCATTTCCCAATCGCCTACCATGACTACCGCAGGCAGTGGCATCGATGGCTTTCAGTCGTTTTTCGACTTTGCCGACAAGATGTCGCCGCTGGGCAACGCACCGGCTGCCGATTGCGCCAACTACTGCATATTTCTCTTTTCAGACCTAAGCCGCATGATTACCATGCAGAACCTGTACCACGACGGTGGTTATTCCAACACGGGCATCTCAGAGGAAATCATAGAGAAGTTCGGAAAGTAACCCATTATACGGCTTCCCGAAAGCGCTACAACTTTCGGGAAGCTTTTGATTTTTCCCGGATGATCTCCTTCCCCAACGCAAAAATCAACCTCGGCCTTCAGATTATCCGCAAACGAGCGGACGGGTATCACGACATCTCCAGCCTGTTCGTGCCTATTCCACTTTGCGATGTACTGGAAGTGATTGAAACAGAAGAGTTTTCATTCACTTCGTCGGGGCTTCCTATTCCCGGACCGCAAGAGCACAACCTTTGCATCAAGGCATACAACCTGCTGAAAGAGAAGTTTCAATTACCTCCCGTAGCCATTCATCTGCATAAGGCAATACCTATGGGTGGTGGACTCGGGGGTGGATCGGCTGACGCTGCCTTCCTTCTTAAAATGCTGAATGAGAAGTTTGCGCTTGGCCTCAGCGAACCTGCATTGGAAGATTATGCAGGCAGATTGGGCAGCGATTGCCCCTTTTTTATTCGCAACAAGCCTGCCATTGCCTCAGGAACAGGCACCACACTACTTCCCGCGGAGTTGTCGCTGAAGGGGTACCATCTTCTCCTGCTCTTCCCGGGCATCCATGTTGGCACCGGCGAAGCTTATGCTGGGGTAAAGCCAACGCAGCCCGAAACAGCTCTTGAAACCATTATTTCCGAGCCAATAGCTACCTGGAAGAACACGCTTGTGAATGACTTTGAAGCCTCGGTTTTTCCCCAATATCCGCTATTAGCCGATTTAAAACAACAACTGTACGATGTTGGTGCTACGTATGCCAGCATGACGGGTTCCGGCTCCACTATTTATGGGATTTTTGAGAAGGAGCCTGCTGAATGGCCTGAAGGGATCGGGAGATGGAGTGGAATATTGTGACCAAATAAGAACGTTAAGAATAAAAAGGTTTATTTTTGAGTAACTATTATTCTTATAATGATAAACTGGGAAGAACATATAGAATCTAATACAACAGTCCTCTATGGCAAACCAGTGATCAAAGGCACGAGAATACCCGTCGATTTAATACTGGAAAAGCTTGCTTCAGGAGATCAGATAACGGACTTGCTGGATGCCTATCCAAAGATCACTAAAGATGATATTTATGCGTGTCTAATGTACGCCTCTGACGCAGTCAAAAACGAGGTAGTACACTCGCGAATAGCCTAATTCAGTTCTCTCCGAGCATCTCCCATGAACCTTATCGCAGATGAAAGTGTAGATTACGGCATTGTAAAAAGACTTAGAGAGTGCAACTATCTCGTTTATTCTATTCAGGATAATAATTCCGGAGTTTCAGATGACGTTGTGCTAAAGATTGCTAATGAGCACAACTGCTTACTTATCACCGAAGATAAAGATTTTGGTGAACTCACTTACAGGCTAAAACTCGCTCATAAAGGAATACTACTGATTCGTCTATCTGGAATGACAAGAGAAAAGCGAATTGATCTGGTAGCCGAAATGATTAACAAGCACTTTGATGAACTTGGTTCAAATTTTTCTGTACTAAGCCAAACGGGTTTAAGAATAAAAAAAGGTCATAGAAGGGTAAAAGATTCACCTACATGGTTAAAGTGCCTAGCACGGACTCTTACATACTGGAGAGTAACTTTTTTATCGGGTATTTTTCGCGTCACTATCTCAACAGGTCTGTTTCCAAAGCTTTTCTTGCATAATACCGGTTCACCCATGGGTAGATCAACACCGATGCGAGAATAACCACAGTGCCGGCATAAAAGCCCGGTTCCATTTTCTCCTTTTCACCGAAAATTAGTACAGCCAGTACGATGCCGTATATCGGTTCGAGGTTTACGGAGAGGTTAACAGCAAAGGCGGGAATCCTTTTCATAAGTTTTACCGAAACGGAGTAGGCATACACCGTGCATGCCAGCGACAACAAAAGCAGCCACAAAATATCCCATCCCCGCGGAATGAGCTGCAGGCCCGAGTCGCTCATAAAGAGACTGTAGAAAGGAAAGAAAAGCATAATGCTGACACAAGCTCCTACCATTTCGTAGAAGGTAACCGTGAAATGGTAGTGCTTCTTCGTGAATCCCGCATTCAAAACAGTAAAAAAAGCTGCCAGAAAAGCCGACAGTATGGCCAGAACAAGCCCTAATGCATAGTCAAATTCAACATTGAAAATGATAACGATGCCCACAATTGCCATCAGACCCAGCACTACCTCGAATCCCTTCACTTTTTTTCTGCCGATGAGAGGTTCAAGGAGGCTTGTCCAAAGGGAAATGGTTGCAAGACCTGCCAGACAGACAGACACGTTGGATACTCGCGCAGCAGCGAAAAAAAGGATCCAGTGGGCGCCAATAACCGCACCGGTAAGTATGGTCTTAATCGTATCGGTGCGGCCCAGCGCAAAGGTCTTTTTACCTGCAGCCAGCATGATAGCAAGCGCCGCCGCCGATATTAAAGTGCGGTAGAAAACCAACTCAACAGCAGGAAGGCTAATAAGCACTCCTAAGATGGCCGTGAACCCCCAAAGAAACACGATAAAATGAAGCTGCAGGTAGTCTCTGAAATTCTGGTCTTTCCTCATTGGTGCACAACGAAATAAAGCGCCAAAGATAGAAGAAACCAGTGAAGCAAAGGAAGCTGCCGCCTCTGCTGTAGTAAATTAATCGCCGAAAGAAATTCCTAAGCCTCGTGCAGTTTTTACCATGTAAGAATT
>CBFGTI010000076.1:0-25947 GCA_965651695.1 uncultured Imperialibacter sp.
GAAATGCAGGTTTTTGGGGGGAATGGTGCCGGTGTGGTGTAGAAATGGTAAGCAGTAAACGGTGAAGTGGCGTGTAACGGGAAGATGCAAAATGTACGGTTTTGGCGGCAATGAGGGCGTTTGGGGGCTGTTAAGTACAAAAAAGGGTGGAACACCGCACGGGTAGTACCCATTGCCGGCGGGGCCCAACGTGCTGTTTACCTACTGCAGGTTGAAGGTTTTAACAAACGAATCGGAGGCGATAAATTTTTTTACCAGATCAATTTTAGTGGGTGCCTGCAGTTGGGGTAGCTGCTGAAACAGCTGCTGGTAGGCGGGCACGATGGTGTTGTTTACACTGTCTATTTTGGCAGGCAGCGCCTCGGCCACCTGCTCTATCACGCCGGTCTGAAAGTTGAGATTTACCTCGTGCCCGTGAAATTGGTAAGCGGGGTTGAGCGTAAAGATCTCTTCAAAGCCGGCCCTGAGTACACCGTTGCCCGAAACGGGCTTTTGCGGCTCAAATACAATTGTGGCGGCCGGCTCGTAGCATGCCATTACCCCGTCGATGTCTTTTTTGTGAAACGCCGCTACCATGGTTTCGATGGTGCTCAGCACTTTTTGTTGTTCGGCAGAAAATGTTTGTTTTTCCATTGTTTGTGTAGTTTGTGCCTGGCCGGCTGGCATTGTGCCCACCGTAAAGGCGATGAATAAATAATAGATTGTCTTATGCATAAAGCTTCTTTTGGGAGTTAGACACCTCTGCAGAAAAGTGTTACAGTTGGCCACACCGAAGGACGAGGCAATGGAAGCGCAGATGGACCCGCGACGAAAGGAAACTGAGTCAGTGTGCGGTTTTATGGCATTTCTATTCCAGGTGGGCTTGAACTTTTTGGTTGAATAACACATATTTAAACCGCAGTTTTTAAAAGCTAAAAGAATGTATGTTGATCCTGACAAAGCCGTAGAGGAAAAGCGGGCCGCCTATCGTGAGGAGCTTCGGAAGAACGAAGCCGTTTGGAAGCATTTTGCTGACTACGACGAAGAGGATGTTGAAAAGCTGATCGACGATTATGCGCTCGACAAAGCAATGCTGAAGGTGCAGGGCAATTATACCCGCCATCACCACGAGGGAGTGTTGAGGGAGTGGACCGGCCGCTCGTGGTTTGGGCTATGCGAAATACAACATAAGAAGCTGTTTGACATGCAGTGCCTGTGGCGGGCAGGTGAGATTGGGGAGCTGCCCGGCATCAGGTGGACGTGCGACTTCGAACACCTGCCCTGCCCTATCCTCGACTATGAAGCGGTTCCCGACATAACGCCGGAGGAAGTAGCCGACTACCTGAGTTTTCTGAAGACCCCGAATGGACAGGCCACGTTCCACTATGACCTCGGCATTTACCAGAGTTACGCCACGATTAAAACGGCACACTTTGAAGACAAGGGTTCCATGCCCGAGTACTACGAGTATCATAACGTGATGACGGGCAATTCGGGCTTGCTCTCTCTGCCCGACGTTCGCACACCTGAGGAAATGCGGTTGCTTGACCTTGTGGCTAAGCACAATAAAAAAACCGATGAATTGGCGCGAGGTAAGCAGGCGCCAGCGCAACCTGCTCCTCAAAAAAAGTGGTTGAATTACCGTAGCGACGAGGTGAAAATTGAGCTGGCAGGTTTGCTGGGCGAAAGAGACATGGCCGCTTTTATAAAAGACCTTGCCAAATGGATGAAGGAAAAGCCCGAATGGGAAACTAATTGGGCTATGAACTATCTTTCGTGGTGCCATCCGGAAGACGTGCCTATTCCTGCCGCACTCCGCTGGCAGGATGCCCTGGAGAAAGCCGTGCTGCAGCATATTACGCTTCATGTGCAGGAAATCTTGCCGGGGATATATGAGGAGTATCAATTGAAAAAGAAGCTGGGGGTTTCTGTAGGGGATGTAATGGGAGAAATGAAATACAGGAGCGATAAACACCCCCTTGCCGTAATGCTGGAAATGGCAGAAAGGATTGAGAAGCGTGCAAATGAGGATACGGAAGACGCTTTTGATATCGACTGACCTGCCGGGAGTTAAAAAAATATGAACGTGTATCAGGTTGCGGCAATAACCCGTTGAAGAAATGGATTGGCGGTGCTGGTTCAAGCCAGTTGGCTGCAGGGTATAGCAGGTGTTCTACGTCGGCCGGTTTTTAATTTTGGTTGCGAAAACATACATTTGCGAAGTTTTGAAAAACCTATGGAAGCGTTAGTACGGCTAAATTGAGAAACTTATGAATCAGGACACAAGAACAAGGTACTCAGACGAAGAGCTTAAAGAGTTTGAAGACATCATCAGTGAAAAGCTCGATAAAGCCCGAAGTGAGCTGAAATACATAAAGGAGTCGCTAAGCCGTAGCAACGACGAAGGTACCGACAACACTTCGGGCAACATAAAGGTGCTGGAAGACGGCGCCGATATGATGGAGAAGGAAAACCTGAGCCAGCTGGCGAGCCGTCAGCAGAAATTTATAAGCCAGCTCGAAAACGCCATGGTACGCATAAAAAACCGGACGTACGGCATATGCATCGACACGGGCAAGCTGATTTCGAAAGAAAGGCTGAAAGCAGTGCCCCATACCATGCACTCTATTGAAGCCAAACTAAAGCAGTCGCGCTAAGCTGCGGCGGGAAGGCGGAAGCTCGAAGTCCGAAGACGGAAGCCCGAAGTTCTAAAATCACTCCTCGTTGGATTACCTTATCAACCATATAGAAGCGCTCATTTTCTGCTCGCCCAAACCGGTAAAAGAAGAAGAGCTTAAAAGCACATTGGGTGAAATGTTTGGAGCCGATGTGCCCGCTGAAGATATACAGCAGGCCCTGGTACTACTGCAGGAAAAATACCGCGCCGAAACATTTTCGTTTGAGCCGGTAAAATCGGGCGGCGGCTACCAGTTTTTAACCAAACCCGCCTACCAGGCAAGCATTGGCATACTGCTGAAGCAGCAATCGAAAAAAAGGCTGTCGACTTCCTCACTCGAAACGCTCTCGATAATAGCTTACAAACAACCGCTCACCAAATCGGAAATAGAACAGATAAGAGGTGTAAACTGCGACTATGCCGTACAAAAGCTGCTGGAAAAGGAACTGGTGGAGATAAAGGGCAAATCGGAAGGCGTAGGCCGGCCGCTGCTCTATGGTACAAGTGCGAAGTTTATGGATTACTTCGGCATCAACGACCTGAAAGAGCTCCCGACACCTAAGGACTTCGCCAAAGAAGAAAATGAAATTGGCGAAACGAAATCGGAAGAATGATTTAGCTGGCGGCGGTTCAATACCCACACAATGCAACTGCTCGTTGGTCAAAAGACGCAACGAGGGCAGCGGGAGATATTCAGCCTGCTCGTTGGTCAAAAGACGCAACGAGGGCAGCGGGAAATATTCAGCCTGCTCGTTGGTCAAAAGACGCAACGAGGGCAGCGGGAAATATTCAGCCTGCTCGTTGACCAAAAGAGACAACGACGACAAAGGGAAATATTCCACACACAGCAGTTCATATCCAGCAATCAACATTCACAACACTAGAATAAAGACTTATTTGACGAGGCAAAAAGGAAATGTGAGTGGAGCTATTGAAAATGCTTATAAACCAGCTTTTATTTCGTTTGCCGGGTGGTAAGCAGTCTCCCGCAGAAAGATCATAAGAAAGCCTTATCTTTGCGCATATATTACCCGCCACGGTTGGTTTTGCAGCCAACCAACAGCCAAAGTACATTTTAGCATATGAAGAAACCATCAAGGAAGGGGAGGAATACAACCTCCGATAGCGAGGGAGATGCTGCCAGACCCGGGAGAGGAAAAGCTGCTGCCCGCCCGGCAGGACGGACAGGCGGACGGGCTGCCGGCAGAACTATCTCAGGACGGACTACCTCCGGACCGGCTGGTAGCGCAGGAGAGCGCCCAGTGAACAAACCGAAGACATTTCGTAAAGCCAAAGAAGATTTCGATAAACCAGAACGCCGTGCCGGTGCCGATGCCAGCGGAAGGGCCGAAGGAAGACCTTTCAATAAAGACTTTTCGAAGGATTCCCGGAAGGATTCCCGGAAGGATTCTTTCAAGGACTCGTGGAAAGAAAAAAGCGGGTCTGCTGGTCCGCGCAGGCGTCGTACATCAGATGACGAAGGGGCTGCCGGCGACGCTGGTGAGCGGAGAGCAGGCAACCGGGCTTTCGGAAAGGCTCCTGGAAGGCCTGCCCCGGCAGGTGGCAGGAGAAGCACCGGGCCTAAAAGAGCCAACTCGCCCAAAGCAGTAGCAAAATCGTATGGGTCGGCACCACAAGGCCCCGTAAGACTGAATAAATACCTGGCTAATGCGGGTATTACAAGCCGCCGCGACGCCGACACCCTGATACAGGAGGGCAAGGTAACTGTGAATGGCAAGGTGGTAACAGAGCTGGGCTTTAAGGTAGACCGCAACGATACCGTGAAGTACGAAGGCAAGCTGGTGAAACCGGAAAAGATGGTGTACCTGCTGCTGAACAAGCCCAAAGATTTTATAACTACCGTGAGCGATCCGCAAAACCGCCGCACGGTGATGAAGCTGGTGGCCAACGCCTGCCAGGAGCGCATTTACCCGGTTGGCCGCCTCGACCGCAATACGTCGGGACTGCTGCTGTTTACCAACGACGGCGATCTGGCCAAAAAGCTTTCGCACCCTTCCCACATGGTGAAAAAGATTTACTACGTGGAGCTGAATAAGCCACTAAAGGAAGACGACCTGGTGAAGATACAAACAGGCATAGAGCTGGAAGATGGCCCGGTGAAGCCGGACGACATACAGGTGGTGAGCCCCGACGGCATTGGCATAGGTATAGAGATACACGTGGGGAAAAACAGAATAGTACGCCGCATATTTGAGCATATGGGCTACGATGTGGTGAAGCTGGACCGGGTAATGTACGGGGGGCTTACCAAAAAGGACCTGCCCCGCGGCAAATGGCGTATGCTTACGCAGGCGGAAATAAACCTGCTAAAGAATTTCCAGTAGAGCAGGTGCGTAGGCCTAAAAAAAGAGCCTCCAGCAGAAACTGGAGGCTCTTTTTTTACACACAATTGGCCACTACAATCGTTCCGGGACACCCTGGGACACCCAAAAATCACGCAAATTCCACACCGTTGGAACGTTTTTGCAAAATCCACCGAAAACCGGGGAAGTCACGCAAAGACCCGTTGGTTTTCGGTTAACTTCCCAGCTTAGCAGGTTTTGATTCGAAGTTGGGGGCAACGTGCGGCACGCCCTTTTCTTCCAGCATTTTGTTGTAAGCCGGCACTTCCTGTTCCAGTATCAGCTGTATTTCCGTTTTTCGCTCGTCCCAAATTTTTTTCAGATCCTGGTAGCGCAGCCTCTCACCCTGTGTAAGCGGCGGGCTGTTGTTGTCGATGGTTTGCAGCAGGTCGTACAGCTGGTTGTCGAGCATGTTGCGGAAGTTGATCACATCCTGAAAGGTTTCCTGCTTAGGCTGTATCAGGTTTTCTTCGGCCAGCCCTACTTTCTTAATAATCTCTTTGCTCTTTTCGTTGAGTGGCTTAAACTCTTCGGCATCGCCCAGGCGTTCTTCCATGGCTTTCAGTTGCTTGCGTACCTGCTGCAGGTCTTTCAGCGACTGGTAAATCTCGTGGATATCGAGCTGGAGCATTTCCAGCAGCTCCTGTTTTTCCCTGTGCTGTGCCAGGCTGGCGCCATCGCGGGGGTCGGGCAGAATGCTGATGGGCTGCTCCTGCGATACACCGCCGTAGCTGAGGCGAATGGTGTAAGTGCCGGGGCCGGTCATGTAGCTCGTCATGCCACCCCCAAAGTAGCTTGGAACAAATACCCCTTCGGCAGTTTCGATATTGTTGCCCCGCAGGTCCCACTTCAGCACGTTCATTCCAGCTTTTTTGGGTGGCTGTTCGGCCTTCTTCTTAGAGGTGCTTGTGTAGCTGCGCAGCACCTTGCCGTCGGTGCTCAGTATTTCAAGTTTTAGCTCTGTTGAGTCGTTTTCCGGTACTTCTTTGAGGTAGTAGCGAATGAGGGCCCCTTTGTAAGGATTTTTGCCGGCACCTGTGAAGGGGAAGTCGTACGCAGGGCCGGTTTTGAAAACCTCACGTGGCTTGAATAAATGCACGGCAGCATCTGCAGTTTCTTTTCCGATTTGGTGGAGTGGTGTAAGGTCGTCGAGCACCCAAAAGGCCCGGCCTGAGGTGGACGCCAGGAGGTCGTTCTGGTGCACTTTCAGGTCGGTAACCGGCACCATCGGGAAATTCAGCTTAAACCTGCTCCACTGGGTGCCGCCGTTGAAGCTGATGAACAAGCCCCGTTCGGTGCCGGCATATAGCAGGTCTTTGCGATTGGGGTCTTCCCTTACCACCCGTGCGAATGCGGCAGCATCAATACCCGTGGTGATCAGCTTCCAGCTTTGGCCGAAGTCGGTGGTTTTATAGATATAGGGAGCAAAATCGCCAAACTTGTACTTATTGAAGGCGATATAGGCGGTGGCGGGATCGTGAGGCGAAACTTCTATCGCATTTACCATTCCCTCGCCGGCATTCGGCGGGCTCACGTTGGTCCAGGTTTTGCCCCCGTCGCGGGTAAGGTGCAGCAGGCCGTCGTCGGCGCCGGCCCATAGCACCTGTGCATCGTGAGGCGATTCGGCCAGGTAGTAGATGGTATGGTAGATCTCTCCGCCGGCAGCTTCGTTGGTAATAGGCCCGCCCATTACGCCCAGGTGAGCGGGGTCGTTACGGGTGAAGTCGGCGCTTATCTCCTCCCAGCTAATTCCCCGGTCGGCAGAGCGCAGCACCTTGTTGGCCGCGTGGTAGATCACCTGCGGGTTGTGTTGCGATACCACAATGGGCGCATTCCAGTTGAACCTGTATTTCAGATCATCGGAAGGTTCGCCCAGTCCGTTTTCCGGGTAGGCCTTAATGCCTTTGGTCTTCCGCGTTACAGCATTGTATTCTTCAATGATACCCTGGTAGCAGCCTGCGTAGGTAAGCACAGGGTTGTTGGGGTCGAACGCCACGTAGGCGGACTCGCAACCTCCTACGCCTGCAATCCAGTCTTGCCACGAGATGGAAAAACCGCTCGTAGCACTGGGCACTGCCACCGACGAATTGTCTTGCTGCCCGCCATATATCCAGTAGGGGAAGCGGTTGTCGGCGCTGATGCGGTAAAACTGGGCCGTGGGCTGGTTCTCCTGGCTGCTCCAGCTTTTTCCCCCATTGAAGGTAACCGCAGCGCCACCGTCGTCGCCATAAATCATGTTGGCTGGCCGGACCGGGTTAATCCACAGGGCGTGGGTGTCGCCATGCGGAATGCTGAGCGAGGCAAATGTTTTGCCACCATCTATACTTTTGAGAAGCGGGGCGTTCATCACATACACCACGTCGGCATTGGCGGGGTCGGCCTGGATGTGCATATAATACCATGAGCGGGCACGCAGCACCCTTTCTTTGTTCATCAGCTTCCAGGTTTTGCCGGCGTCGTCGGACCGGTACAAGCCGCCTTCCTCCGACTCAATAATAGCGTACACCCGATCCGGGTCGGCCGCAGAAACGGAAACGCCGATTTTGCCCATCACCTTTTTGGGGAGTCCGTCTTCAAGTTTGGCCCAGGTATCGCCGCCATCGGTGGATTTGTAAATACCGCTGCCTTCGCCCCCGCTTCGGGAATACCACGGCTGCCGGTGGTGATCCCACATGGCTGCATAGAGAATCCGGGGGTTTTTCATGTCGATGGAGAGGTCGCTTGCGCCACTGTGGTTATTCACAAAGTGTACCTTCTGCCAGGTTTTGCCGCCGTCTTTGCTGCGGTATACACCTCTTTCGTCGCTTGGTGCATACGGGCTGCCTTGCACGCCAAGGTAAACAAGGTCTGGATTGGCAGGATGCACCGCGATTTTGGAAATGTGGAGGGTTTTTTCAAGGCCGAGGTGAACCCAGGTTTTGCCGGCGTCGGTCGACTTGTAAACGCCGTCGCCGCTGGAGGTCATCACCCCCCGAATGGGTGCCTCGCCGGTTCCCACGTAGATTACGTTGGGGTCGGAAGGAGCCACCGCTATAGCGCCTATGGTGCCGGTATTGAAAAATCCGTCGCTGATATTGGCCCAGCTAATGCCGGCGTCGGTGGTTTTCCAGACGCCGCCTCCTACTGTGCCCATGTAGTAAGTTTGGTCGTCGCCGGTTACTCCCGCCACTGCGGTAGAGCGGCCTCCCCGGCTAGGGCCGATGTTTCGCCATTCGAGGCCGTTGTAAAGCTTTTCGTCAAAAGCCGGTGCATTTGCCTTTTCTTTTTCGGCCTTCTTCTGGGCGTAGGTGGCAAATGAAACCAGGAGGAGGAATACAAGTAGTTTGTTGTTGAACATGGTTTTCGGGTTGTTGATTTTCGAACCGGAAGTACAATTTGTTTCAATGTCTGCAATAAAGCGATAAACCTCAATACCATTCAGTGAGAAATTGAAGATGAAAGGCCGTGGACCGGGACAAGCGTGGTGCTGCCCTGCTTTTGGATCGAATGGCCGAACGTTGGCTTCCGATGCTGTTATTTGACGAACGATGCTGTTATAATGGCGCTTCTTAGTAAATTTCAGCCGCGCTGAAAAAACAAGTAACCACTCCTAATCCAATTGTCATGCAAAATTTACTTCGCGACTTAGGGCACCTTTTCGAAAGAGACCTGGAACGCCTTCAGAAGGAACTCGAACTCACTCCTGACGAACTTTTGTGGCAGGTCTCAGGGCAGATTAATAACTCGCCCGGCAACCTGTTTCTGCATATTGCGGGTAACCTTCAGCACTTTATCGGGGCCATTCTGGGTGAGTCGGGGTACGTGAGAGACCGCGAAGGAGAATTTGGTAAGAAGGGGCTTTCGAAAGCTGCGCTGATGAAGGACCTGGAGTCGGCGAAAACAATCATACAGCAAACGCTTGAAAAGCTGGAACCGGCTAAGCTCGATGAAATTTACCCGCTGGAAGTGTTCGGCTACCCAATGACTACAGGGTATTTCCTCATTCATCTTAACAGCCACTTGAACTACCATTTCGGTCAAATCAACTACTTCAGAAGAATGCTGGCCGGCAAATGAAGAAAGCGCTTAAAATCCTGGCGTGGGTAGTGGCTGTGCTATTTATTCTCAGCCTCACATTGTTTACTACAATAGATCGCACGCCCTACGAGGAAACAACCTACTACGCCAGGATGAAGGCGAGGCTCGACTCGCTCAATCAAGCCTACCGGCCTGTGGTTGGCGATACTGTAAGGGCCGGCTGGGCATCTACTTCCCTGGTGTACCCTGAGTCAATTCCATTGGCAGGTTATGGCAAAAGAAAAGGTGCTCATTTTGAAGGTGTGCACGATACGGTAATGGTAAAAGCCATTGTTTTTGACAACGGTAAGGCAAAAGCTGCGCTGGTCAGTTTCGATTTGCTGATAACGCCGCCAGAAGTTGTTATACGCCTTCAGCAACGGTTGCCAGAGCTGGGCTACTCACTGCACAACATGTACTTCACGGCGGTGCATACTCATTGCAGCATCGGTGCGTGGAGTCCCGGCCTCACCGGCAAGCTGTTTGCGGGCAGTTATCAGCCCGAGGTGGCCGATTTTATCGCGGATGCAGTAATGGGCACCCTGAAGAAAGCAGAAGCAAACAGGCAACAAGCCCGCTTTGGGTTTGCCACCTTCGATGCCGGTGAGCTAATGTACAACCGGTTGGTGGGCCATGGCAGCAAGGACCCCTGGTTTCGGGTGCTGAAGATTGAAAAAGATGATGGGGCTACGGCGCTTTTTACCACCTTTGCGGCCCATGCCACCACGCTGCCGTCGAGTTTTATGCAGCTTTCGGCCGACTACCCAGGGGCGCTTAGCCAGCGCTTTGCAGCCGACACGCTGGCCGACTTTGTGATGTATGGGGCAGGGGCAGTGGGCAGCATGGGCCCGGCCGTGCCCCGTGAGCTAAAAGAGTGGGAAAGAGCGCAGCATATTGCGCATAGTCTGACAGAGCAGTATGCACAAATCTCATTTTTAATAAGCACCGAATACGTTACTACCCTTGCTGCCGGCAACCTTCAGCTCGAGCTGCGGGAGCCGCATTTTAAGATCTCCGAAAACCTGCGGGCACGGCCATGGGTATTTTATGAGCTCTTTGGGGATTATCCTTCCAGTATTAGCTATCTGCAAATAGGTCCCAATCTGCTGGTAGGTACCCCCTGCGATTTTTCGGGAGAACTGATAGCACCGCTCGATAGCCTGGCACGTGAGCAGGGGCAAAACCTGCTGGTAACGAGCTTCAACGGCGGCTATATCGGGTACATAACCAAAGACGAGTGGTACGACCTGAATAAATATGAAACACGGGTAATGAATTGGTTTGGCCCCTACAACGGCGCTTATTTCACGGAGATTATTTCAACGATTATAAACGTTACTGAATAAACTGAATAGAACAAGCTATGAGAAAATCCCTCCTTCTGCTGGCTATAGCGACGCTGACCACATTGGCACAAGCTCAATTACCCGACAGCCTGGATATGATGATCGGGCAGATGATTTTGATAGGGCTGGAAGAGCGGCAGTCGATTACGGAAAGCGATCCGCTGTATTTGGAGATTAAGGCAGGAAAGGCGGGAGGGGTGATTCTGTTTGAGAAAAACCTTTCAAAAACGCAAACGGCCGAAAATTTGAAAAAGCTGAATGCAATGCTGCAGGAGGCGGCGCCGGTTCCACTGTGGATTGCCATAGACGAGGAGGGAGGCCGTGTGAACCGGTTGAAGCCGAAGTACGGTTTTGTGGAAACCAGGCCTGCTGCAGAGCTGGGCCGGCAGGGCATAACCGACAGCACCTACAGCCAGGCCCGGCGAATGGCAATGCAATTGAAGGAGCTGGGCATTAACCTCAACTTTGCCCCGTCGGTGGATGTGGCTGTTAATCCTGATAACCCGGTGATTGTAAAGGCTGGCCGCTCGTTTGGCAAAAATGCCGATTCCGTAGCCATGCATGCCGGGGCATTTATTCGAGCGCATAAGGAGGAGGGCGTTATCACGTCTATCAAACATTTTCCGGGCCACGGCAGCTCCACCAAAGACACCCACAGCAGCATGGCCGATGTAAGCCGCACGTGGCAGTTTGATGAGATAAGGCCGTTTAAGCTGCTGATCGACGCCAATAATCTGGATGCGGTAATGTCGGCCCATATAGTAAATGCCCACCTCGATCCCGATTCGCTGCCTGCCACGCTCTCCAAAAAAATAGTGCAAAACATCCTGCGCGACTTCATCGGGTTTGAGGGTGTGGTTTTTAGCGACGACATGCAGATGCACGCCATTAGTAAACACTACGGCATGGACCAGGCGGTGGAGTTAGCCATAAACGCCGGCGTAGATATGTTGTTGATTTGTAATAACGTTGGTCAAACGGAGCGGTATTCGGCCACGCAAATCCATCAAATGATCAGGCAAAAAGTGGAAAGTGGTGCTATCCCGCTAGCCCGCATAGCCGAGTCGTACGCAAGAATTATGCGGCTGAAGGCTGAGCAGCGGGAGTAGGGTAGCGGTTTAAAAGTTTAAGATGAAATGTGGCTGGTATACTGGTCAGGGTTTTGAGGTATCTGTAAAAAGCCGCTGAAGATGTATTGAACTCGTTATAAAACCAGCACTTTATGTCGCCACATAGTTGAATTTCAGCCCCAGCACGTTTTCGTAGTCTTCGCCGGTTTCTTTCATGTCGTCATCAAACGCCTCGTAGTACCAGTTGATAGTTATTTCTACTCCCTGTTTCTTGTAGGTAGAAATAATCTTCATGATATCGAACAAGCATTTAGAGGAGCTTGTATTAAAGTATTCGAGCGCAAAATGAGCGTCGATCTTACCCGACACACTGACCGGAAGCCGACGGAGTTTTTCGATAATCGGCGCATAAAACTCTACCGACGACCTCGGGGAAGATACTCCGCGGAATTCGAGCATCACCACATCTGAGGGGTCGATGCGAACAAGCGGGGTTACTTTGGTGGGCTTTATATTCAATTGTTGGTACGCGGTCTTCATTCTGCCGATTTTAGTGATAAACACAATTTTTCAGGTGGATGTCAATCTTACAGATGTGGTTGATGAGCCAGTCGGTGAGTAGCGTATGAAGTTTTTTCAGCGACTGGAGGTCACCGCCGGTCCGGCTGTATTCCTCCTGAAAATCGGTGAAGTATTTCAGAAATGAGTCGTGTGCTTTCTTGTTCTTTTCGCCAATCGGGCAAAGGCGGGTGCGCATACACATCTCCTCATATACGAAGTGCGATTGCGTATAGGCCCTGAAAAATCCCACCAGTGATTCGACCTCAACCCCATAGAAAATTTCTTCTTTAACCAGGTTTTCGAGCTTTTCGACCATGTGAAACAGTTCCTGGTGCTGCCGGTCAATTTCTGCCACACCGGAGGCATACTCCTCTTTCCAATCCATTTTAAATTCTTACTCCAATTACTGTTAAATCATCTGTTTGGTCCTCACCCGACATCCAGCGAAAATGCTCCAGTTCGAGTGCGTCGCCCTGCTCTTTCATACTTCTATCTTGTATGGTAGCGAGGTATGTGACGAGCCGCTGCTTGCCATACCTGCTTCTATCTCTATTGATTTGGTCGGTAAGCCCGTCCGAAAACAGGTAAAAAGTATCGCCCGTGGTCAATTCAATGGTGTGGTCGGAGAAAGTTTTGCCCGGCACTATGTCGTGCCCCACACTCGCCTTGTCAGCTTTTAGTTCTGTGAATTCGCTGTCATTTCTGCACCAGAGCAGCGGCCGGCGAGCGCCTGCAAATATCAACTCGTGGCTATCGAGGTTTAGCCGGCAAAGCGCAATGTCCATTCCGTCTTTAGTTTCATGGTTTTTGTTTTTGTCGTATCCTAAAGCCGTGTTTATGCGCTGGTCCAAATGAGTTAAGATTTTGGCCGGGCTGTTTGTCCTGCTCTGGCTTACCACATAGTTAAGATGGGTATAACCAAGCAGCGACATAAATCCCCCCGGCACCCCATGACCGCTACAATCGACCACGGCAATGAACAAAAACTCATTTTTCTTCATGATCCAATAAAAGTCGCCACTCACGCTTTCCTTGGGTTTGAACAACACAAAATGGTTGAGGTGGCGGTTCATTTCTTCTGGCGACGGCAGGATTGATTGCTGTATCTGGCGAGCGTATTTTATGCTTTGGGTTATACTGAAATTCTGCTCTTCAGCTGCTGCCCGTTTCATTGTTTGTTCAATCAATATCCTTTCCTGCTCTTTTTGGATGGAAAGGTCCCTCATTGTTCCGCAAAAGGCCACCTGTTCGTTAAACTTTACCTCGCTTACCGATAAATAAACGGGCAACACTTTGCCGTCTTTCCTTAGCACAGGCACCTCTCTGCCCCGGCCGATAATGTGCCTGACGCCCGTTTCTAAATATTTTTGCAGGTGCTGATCGTGCATTTTTGCATGTTCGTCGGGCATTAGTATGTTAATCGACTGGCCGAGCACCTCACCAACCTTGTATCCCACCAGTCGCAGAGCAGCGGGGTTAATTTTGGTAATCCTTCCACTGACATCAAGCATAACGAACCCATCAACCGCATTTTCGATAATCGTGTTGAAGAGGTCGTTGCGTTCATGTAGCAATTTTTCTGCGTGGGTCTGCCTCGACAAGTCGTAGATAATGCAGATATGGTTGCTTTCCCCCGAGTCATTTCCTTCACTTATGCTCCAAAGGGTCTTTATGGAGTTTGTGCCCGTTTGCTCAAGGTCTATTTCCAGCGGTTTCCTATCGGCCTCAACGGTGGTATTTTCTACATACGCCCTCACCTTATTAAAAGCCGCTTCATCCAGCAAGTCGGACAGGTTCCGCGACTGGGCCACCTCGGCTTCCAGTTTAAATATCTTTTCGCACGATGGGTTGAAGACGTTGACTTTGAATTGGTTGTCGAAGGCGAGTATGCCTTCAGAGGCACTTTTGATGATTGAATCTAGTAACTTTTCGCGATGAAGAATTCGTTCCTGCTGTTTCTGCAGGCCTGAGATGATGGCTTCCAGGTTTTTCATTGGGTCAGATTATGCGGCGCAAATATGTTGTAACCCGTTATCCTCTCTCCTGACATAAATCAGGTTCCACGATGAGTTTAGTCATGTGAGAAACGCAAGCGGCCGAGCTGCCGGATGGCCGGCAAATCAGCTTTAGCGCCCCATTTTTCTCTCACAGCTGTTCACCGGAGAATGACCACATTCCTTAAGCAACGTTTTTTGTTAACGCAATCTAGGGTGCCCGCTGCCTGCACAACCGCTGGTATCGACTCCGAAGGGCAATAGCTGGTGGCACCTCAATTACGAAGACGGTTAATTCTCGTCGAACGGAATATGCCGTCGACTGTGGACGGTCGACTCCTGTTGACACGAATGACACAAATTAGCACGAAGGGTTTCTCAAGGCCCACCTTTGCATCGTGAAATCTACGGAGACGGTAATTTTTAGCTGAAAGTAATGTGCCGTCGACTGCGGACTGTCGACTCCTGTTGACACGAATGACACAAATTAGCACGAAGGGTTTTTCAAGGCCCACCTTTGCATCGTGAGATCGTGGGCCGTCGACTTCCTCAAAAAAGATCCTCTTCCCGCTCCACCATCAGGATGGACGATTGCGGCACGATAAAGTATTTCTCCCCTTTGTAATGCACTTCAAAAGCCTCTCTTTGAAGGAAAATGGCCAAATCGCCCTCCTGTACCTGCAGCGGAATATACTTCACCTTTTCATTTTCGCCTTTCCAGTTTTCTTCTTCAGCAGGCATGGGTATGGGATAGCCCGGTCCGGCTTTTACAACATAGCCACTGCGCACTTTCTCTTTTTCCTGAACGCCCGGAGGAAGGTACAAGCCACTGTCTGTTCTTTCATTTTCCTTCTTGGGCTTTACAAGCACCCTATCGCCCACCACCAAAAGCTTTTTCAACTTGTTATCTGCCGTCAATTCCATATCTTTTTAAGCCATAAAATCCAAAAATAAACTATACGCCGTGAACCCACAACCGTCTTATCCGGCGATGTCAGTGTCGGTTTCGTCCAAACCTTCCTCTGTTCCATTTAGCAATTGCTGGTCGAGATTTTTGGAAGTTTTGGCTCCCAGTTGCTGGATTCGCTTTGCCCTGCTTACCAGGTTTCCTTTTCCTTCCAGCAGCTTATTCATTGCGTCTTTGTATACCCGCTGGGTAGTGTCGAGGCTTGTGCCAACCCTGGTCAGGTCCTCCGAAAACGCCACAAACTTGTCGAACAGGTCGCCACTTTGCCGGGCTATTTCCATGGCATTTCTATTCTGATATTCGTTTTTCCATATGTTGGCAATGGTACGTAGGGTGGCAAACAGCGTGGATGGACTCACGATGATGATGTTTCTGTCGTAGGCATCCATAAAAATGGCGTGGTCGTGCTGTACCGCCAGGCTAAATGCAGGCTCAACCGGCACAAACAGCAGCACGAAGTCGAGGCTTTGTAGCTTGTACAGCTTCTGGTAGCTTTTGTCGGAGAGGCTCTTCACATGGCCTCTCATAGCCGTAATGTGAGCCTTCAGGCAGGCTGCCCGCTCAGTCTCTTCTACGCAATTCACATATCTTTCGTAGGCTACCAGCGCTACTTTCGAGTCGATGATCACACTTTTGCTGTCGGGCAGGTTGATAACCACATCAGGTTGAAGCCTCCGGCCGGCGTCATCGGTAAACGACTCCTGCACCAGGTACTCCCGCCCTTTTTCCAGCCCCGATTTTTCCAGAATGCTTTCCAGGATCATCTCACCCCAGTTGCCCCTTGTTTTCGATTCACCTTTCAATGCCCGTGTCAGGTTTTCCGTCTCTCTCGACATTTGCTGGTTCAGCTCCTTCAGGCTGTTGATCTGCGTAACAAGGCTTGAATTCCACTTGAGGTTTTCTTTATTAGCGTCTTCCACCTTCTTTTCAAACTCGCCTATTTTTTCCTTCAGAGGCGTAAGCAGTTCCGAGATATTGGTCTTGTTTTGGTCGGTGAACTTTTTGCTTTTTTCTTCGAAAATCTCCTGGGCCAGGTGCTTAAATTCTACCGTAAACCGCTGTTGCAAATCGGCCACCTCCTGTTTGTGCTCTTCCAGCTTTTGCTTCAAATTGCGGTAGTTGGCCTCCAGCGTGGCATTTTGTGAGCTGAGCAGAAGCACTTTTTCCCTTTCCGCCTTCAGCTGCTGGCTGGTGCTGTGTTCGTCGGCCTCCAGGGTTTCGAGCTTTGCACTAAGGGCGGTGTTCCGCAGTAGCAGTTCGTTGATTTTTGCCTCGTAGGTCCGGTGCAGCCGCTGCTTTAACGCTGCACGGCTGGCCACCCAAATGAGCAGTATTACAGCCGCGCCTGTGAGCAATCCGGCAGTCAGGGAGAAAATATCAATGCTTTCCATAATTTTACCTTCTGATGATTTGGACGGTCAAAATGGCCAGGGGGATGAGAGAAAGGACGAAAACAACACCCAGATAAGCAACACTTGAGGGTGCAGCGAGGTTAAAGGCCGCGAAGCCAGCCCTTGCCACCTGGTGAATGCCCAGAAAGAGAGTAGCACCTACAATAAAAAGCCCTGCCAGGTTGGCGGCCCATCCGTTTATGCTGCTGTTCATTAGCTTGTTGTCGTTCAATACGAGCAGCAGACCGAAAGCGGCCACGGGAAGCAGCATCCCGTTAATAGCCTGGGCAAGTAAGATAACCGGCACCGGCCTTA
Organism: uncultured Imperialibacter sp.; assembly: GCA_965651695.1. Lineage (GTDB taxonomy): Bacteria > Bacteroidota > Bacteroidia > Cytophagales > Cyclobacteriaceae > Imperialibacter. The sequence continues at coordinate 16,720 of CBFGTI010000076.1, forward strand.
ACTCCAGCAAGCCAAACACTACACCTACCAGCAGCACAGCCACCCATACCAATCGGTAAGTACGTTCTCTGTAGTCGCCAGTGCCGCCTTTTCCCCAAATGCTTTGCGCGGTAATAGCCGATGCCAGCGGCGCCGTAATGGAGCTTGTAAAACCAGCCGCAAAAAGCCCGATCGCAAAAAGGTAGCTTCCGGATTGCCCGATGCGCTCCTTCAGCAGGCTTCCCATATCTTCGAAGCTAAAGGGCAGCGGCGCCCCCGTGCCGGTAAGCAATACCGCCATGGACACAAGCCCGCCCAAGCCAATGGCCACCACCAATCCAAACCTCATTTCTGCAAGGTTCTGATTTCTTCCCAACCCCGACCCCAGGAAAAGGTTGTAGGGAACGATGGTGGTGCCGATAAGCCCAATCACCATCAACAGGCTGTCGGGCGGAATTTGCGGAACCAGAAGCCCGCTGGCAATTGCTCCCGCCGGTTGCTGCGTAAAAAAGGCGGTGTAAAGAAACGCAACGCCCATTACGGCTACCAGTATGCCCAGCGATTGGGCAACCCCCGAGGCCGAACCCCGCCACAAAATAACGAAAGCTGCACTGGAGACTGCCACGGTAAAAACCCATGCCGGGATGTCGAAAATTAATCCGGCGCCGGTAATGGCACCCACTATGTTGCCGGCCTCGTAGGCTGCACATCCAAATATTACCGATCCGCCCAAAGCCCATTTTACCCACGGCCGGGCGCCAAACTTAAGGGCAACGGCTTCTCCTATTGTAAGGCCGGAAGCGATTGTAATACGGGCAGCGCCCTCTTGCAGCACAATGCAGGCCAGTGTAGAAAATAGTAGTGCCCAAAGAAGAGATACTCCATAGGTAGCGCCGGCAAGCGAAGCGGTAGTAATGGTGCCGGGGCCGATAAACGCCGCCGAGATAACCGACCAGAAAAGAATGTTGAGCAGCTTCTTTTTCATGGCCCGGAAGATAGGGAATTATTATATCCTAAAGCAATTTAACCCGCGCGGGAATCGGCTTTAGGCGAGCGATCTTCTTCACCCCTCGCTTTCCTCTGTCTGTAGCTGCTTTTCGTACAATTCTTTGTAAATACCCCCCTGCGCCAGCAACGATTCGTGGGTGCCGTGCTCTTTCATTTCGCCGTCGTCCAGCACAATTATTTTATTGGCCAGCTTGGCAGAAGATACCCTGTGAGAAATGATAATGGTGGTGCGGTTCTTCATTATCTTCCGCATGGCCTGCAAAATGGAATTTTCGGTTTTCGTATCAACCGCCGAGAGGGCATCGTCCATTATCAGTATTTGCGGGTTGCGCACAATGGCCCGTGCAATGGAAAGGCGTTGCTTCTGTCCGCCGGAGAGTGTAATACCCCGCTCGCCTATTCGTGTTTCAAACTTCTTCGGAAATCCTTCGATATTCTCCAGCAGATCGGCATCTTTCGCAGCCTTTACAACCTGCTCTTTCGATAGGTGCGTGCTGCCAAATGCGATGTTGTTTTCCAGGGTATCGGAGAATAGAAACACGTCCTGGGGCACATAGCCGATCTGACTCCGCAAGTGAGAAATATTGTAGGCCTTTATGTTATGGCCGTCTACATTAATCTGGCCCTCATTCACATCGTACATCCGGCAAATGAGGTTGGCAATGGTCGATTTTCCGGAGCCCGTTGTGCCAATTACCGCCAGCGAATCGCCGGGGTCTACGGTAAACGACACATTGTGCAGGGCTTTAATGCCTGAATCGGGATACACAAACGATACATTGTCGAAGCTGATCGCGCCTTTTATTTCCTGCTTCAGGTCGAGCGTAGATACTATGTCGGTTTTGGTGTCGAGAAACTCGTTGATCCTTTTCTGAGAAGCTGCTGCCCGCTGAATGATGCTGGTAATCCAGCCAAGGGAGGTAACGGGCCACGTGAGCATGTTCACGTAGATGATAAACTCTGCAATAATGCCCGTGGTAATGGTGCCCTTCATTACTTCTACCGACCCTATGTAAACAGTAAGTATAGTGCTGAGGCCAATGAGAAACATGATAAGGGGAAAGAACAAAGCGTTTACGAAAGTGAGCCCCAGCGACTTGTCTCTGTAGTCGTTGCTTTCTTTGGTAAACTTGTTGTCGAAGTCGTGCTCACGCACAAACGATTTGATAACCCTGATGCCCGAAAAAGCCTCCTGCACAAAAGTGGAAAGGTTGGAGAGGCTACGCTGGATTTCCTCCGACCGTTTGTTGATGATGTTGTTTACAAAATAGATGCTAAGCGAAAGTATCGGCAGTGGAATAAGGGAGTAGAGCGTAAGACGTGGGTTGATGGAAAACATGAACGGGATTACCATCACAAACAGCGTCAGCAGCGTAATGCCGTACATAATGGCCGGCCCAATGTACATTCTCACTTTGCTCACGTCCTCCGAAATCCTCGCCATCAGGTCGCCTGTGTTGTTGCGGCGGTAGAAACTGAGAGGCAGCGTTTGATAGTGCTCGTAGATCTCGTTTTTCATGTCGTATTCGATCAGGCGCGACATTACGATAATCGTTTGCCTCATTAAAAAAAGAAAAACGCCCCGCAGCAGCGCCATTGCCAGTATAAACACGCCATAAATTAATATGCTGGAGGTAAAAATGGAGTACGTTTCCGACTGCAGCTCAAGCCCCTGAAATGCGCCGTAGAGGCCCACCCCCCGCTGCACAATATCAAATGCCTGGCGTACCAGAAATGCCGGAATAATGGCAAATACGTTGGAAATGATGATAAATAAAGTACCAAGAATAAGGTGGTACTTATATTTAAAAAAGTACTTGTTTAATACTGCTAGATCCTTCACTGAAACTTAAAACGAGACTTTTGCCAAATGGTTCAATGGGTAGGTGATTACCTTGGTTCGCAATCTAAAAAAAATGTAGCTTTGCGCCTGCATTGGCTCTTCTTACCTTACAATTTTCAAAAGTAGGGAAAGCACAGCACCCAAATAACAACATGTGACCTTATTTTATTTTTATGATGATCGAGACTTCTGAAAAGAAAACTTCCGGCCCCAATCTATTTAGTCAACTGTCGGAACTTGAACATGAGCAAGTGGTATTCTGCCACGACAAAGAGCTGGGATTGAAGGCTATCATCGCCATCCACAACACAGTACTTGGTCCGGCGGTAGGTGGCACCCGGATGTGGAACTATGCCTCCGAAGAAGAAGCCATTCACGATGTGCTGCGTTTGTCGCGGGGCATGACTTTCAAATCGGCAATTGCGGGCCTGAACATTGGCGGAGGTAAGGCTGTAATTATTGGCGACAGCAAAAAGATAAAAAATGAAGTGGTGATGCGCCGTTTCGGTAAGTTTGTGCATAGCCTTGGCGGCCGCTACTGGACGGCCGAAGACGTGAATATGTCGACCCGCGAAATGGAGTACATTAAAATGGAAACACCATACGTAACGGGCGTACCCGAATCGATGGGCGGCGGAGGCGATCCTTCTCCTGTAACGGCTTTTGGCGTTTACATGGGGATGAAGGCCGCAGTAAAGAAAGCGTACGGCAACGACTCATTGAAAGGCAAAAAAATTGCTGTACAGGGAGCCGGGCACGTGGCCACTTACCTGATGGAGCACCTGAACAAAGAAGGTGCAAAGATCTTTACCTGCGACCTCAGCGAAGAGAAGCTGAAACATGCCGCTGATAAATACGGTGCCACCATTGTGCCGGTGGATGACATCTACGATTTGGATGTCGACATTTACTCTCCCTGCGCACTGGGAGCTACGCTAAACGATCGCACTATTTCGCGGCTCAAGTGCGGCGTGGTGGCAGGCGGTGCCAACAATCAGCTCGCAGAGGAACTAAAGCACGGCAAAATGCTTATTGAGAAAGGAATCGTTTATGCGCCTGATTTTCTCATCAACGGGGGTGGTATTACCAATGTGTATTATGAGCAAATAGGCAACTACAACCGCGAGGTGGTGTATCAGCAAACAGAAAGAATATACGAAACCACCATCAACGTGCTCAACCTGGCATCTGCCAAAAGCATTACGCCGCAGGAAGCTGCCATGGAAATAGCCTTGAAAAGAATAAACGACGTAGGCAGAATTAAGCTGTCGTACTAGCTATAAAAAGTAAACAGATAATTTTCGTTCTTTTTTTATTGGGACATGCTAAACAGGAGAACTCTACGGATTAAAGCCGTGCAAACATATTTTGCCTATGAGCAAAGTGTTACTTCAGACTATGAAATCGCGCTTCAGCAAATAGAGCAAGACTTTAAGCCCGACTTAAACAGTATGGAGCCACAGGACCTGAACCTGCTCAAAAAGCAGACCCAGGTGGCCCAGAATATTTTCCAGGAGCAATACCAGAACGAAAGCATCCGGTTTGGTGACGAGGCTGACGAAAAAATCAAGAAGTCTGTAGCCAATGCTGTTTCTTTTTTTCGCAACCAGGTAAAAAAAGACACCAACCTGTTTCAGAGCCGGATGGTGAAGGAGATCGACAGCCTGCACGAAAACTACTACCTGGCACTGATGCTTCCCGTAGAGTTTGCCTTGCATGCATCTAAGGAAAAGCGGAAGAAGCATCAGAGCTTGTCTACCGACGCCGTGGTAGTGGCCAACGACTACAATCTTGCCGAGAACAAGGTGGTACAGGCATTACTCGGCTATGAGGCTATGCAGGAGCAGGTAGCAAAGTATAAGGCAAGTTGGGCTGCGTATAAAGACGATACCACTACCTGGTACAAAGACGTGCTTAAAGAAGACGAAACCTACAAAGCTTACCAGAAGCTGTCCGAGCCAACCGAAGAAGAAGACCTCGACATAGTTGTTTACATTGTCAAGAAGCTATTTTTCAAAAATCCGCTGATTGTCGCATTCATGGAAGAGAAAAACCTTTTCTGGGAAGAAGACAGCAGCATAGTGAAAAGCCTGGCCGTAAAAACGATTAAAAGTTACAAGCAGCAGGAAGAACCCTTTCAACTAATGGAATTATCTGCTAATTTGGAAGACGACCTGGAGTACTTCATGGAGCTATTCAGGATTACGGCTGCCAATACTGACGAATACGAACAGATTATCTCTGCGAAATCGCAGAACTGGGAGCTTGACCGGATTGCGCTGATAGACAAAGTGATATTAAAAATGGCCCTGGCCGAAATGATTCATTTTCCCAGTATTCCGGTAAAAGTAACGATAAACGAATTTATAGAAATCTCGAAAAACTATAGCACACCCAAGAGTAAGCAGTTCGTAAACGGCCTTTTAGATGTGCTGGCCAATGATTTGACAGCAAAGGGCGTTATTAAGAAGAGCGGGCGAGGATTGATCGACAATAAATAGAACATACTATGAGCAGAACTACCAGTGCACTATTCACATTTTTGGCGGGAGCCGCTACGGGGGCTATTTTGGGGATATTATATGCACCCGACAAGGGTTCAAATACACGTGATAAGCTTTCTTATCAGCTCGATAAGTATAAGGAAAAACTGCAGGAGCTAATAAACGAACTCATCGAAAGCCGCGAAATGGTTGAAAGCGAAGCAAAATCGGAAGGAGAGCGCATTATTAACGACGCCCGGGAGAAAGCCGAGAGGCTGCTCGACGATGTAGACGAACTGATTGGGCAGATCAGGAAGAAGTAGTAACCAGCGGTGCAAAACCCTGATTGTGCATAATAGCAGGCGATTTCACCACTCCTGTAAAAGGGAATCTTTATTGCGTGCTTTCCGTTTTATGGATTGTTTGTACTAAATTTGCAAATCCTTTGAGTGAGTAGCAGTACTCACCTTCTTAAATCAACAATTATGAAGAAGTCAGTAGTTAATGTTTTATTTTTAGGGGCGCTTGTTGTAGCCGGATTTGGCTGCTCAAATGCTGAGATGGAAGGTCGTTTGGCAAGGCTCGAAGGCCGTGTAGCCGAACTCGAAGCTGGGAAATCCAGAAGTGGCGGAAACGTAGCATCTACAGCAACTCCCACAGTGCAACCCGTTGAACTCGAAGAAGCTGCTCCATCGGGGCCGGCGCCCGCATTTAAATGGGCAGAGGAAACGTACGACTTCGGCACTATTCCGGAAGGCGAAATTGCCGAGCATACTTTTAAGTTTACCAATACCGGCGAAGCGCCATTGATCATCTCCAATGCATCAGCTTCCTGCGGTTGCACGGTGCCATCGTGGCCTAAAGACCCTATTCCGGTTGGGGGAACTGGTGAAATTCTCGTAAAATTCAATAGTAGCAACAAACCCGGTGTTCAAAACAAAACTGTAAGCATTACGGCTAATACTAACCCGAAGCTTAGCAGGCTCAATATTAAGGCCGTGGTGTCGCCGAAGGCCGATGCTTCGGCAGGTCCGGTGAAAAAGTAACTAATTAAACCTAATTATATAATGCATTCGATTTTAGCGCAGGCTGGTCAGGGTGGTGGCGGTTACATGCAGTTCGTGATGTTGGGCGGCATGATCCTGATATTTTGGCTTTTTTTTATCAGACCCCAGCAAAAAAAGCAGAAGGACACCCGGAAGTTTATTGAGGAAATAAAAAAGGGCGATACCGTTGTTACCATGGGTGGTATTCACGGTAAGGTGGCGGCAGTGGAAACCGACACCGTTGTTCTTGAAGTAGATAAAGGCCTTAAAATTAAATTTGAAAAATCGGCCATTTCCCTCGACGCCAGCAAAAGGTATGCAAACCAAACTGCGGCTTCTTAATTGAAGCAATGCATTTGCGTGGCCCTGAATGGCAGAAACAAACAACATAAAAATGGGAGAAAACTGGAAGGTAGTAGTGTTGTCGCTCTTGGCAGCTACTACCTTTTGGTTTTTTAATTCGCTCAACAAAAATTACAATGCCAGGCTAAGCTATCCCATTACCTTCGCGTTTGATCGCGACAGTGTAATAGTGCTGAGGCCGCTTCCGGAAGATATCCGTATCGACGTGTCGGGCGGGGGGTGGAATTTGCTGCGGAAAACCTTCTGGTTCAACGTAGACCCTATAGTAATAGAGCTCGACAATCCTACCGAGGTGAAATACATTACCCGCAATTCGATGCGGGAGCTGGTTCGTGCACAACTCGGCGAGCTTAACCTGGAGGCGCTTATTACCGACACACTTTTTATTTCTATTGAAGAAAAAGTAGTAAAGAAGGTGAAGGTGGTCGTCGACAGCCTCACCATTCCGCTGGCACCAGGCTACAGGGCTACTACACCCATTGCCTACACACCCGACTCGGTTACCATTACGGGGCCTTCGAGCTTAATGCAGCGGTTTCCCGGCGTTTGGTTGCTTGAGTTTAACCGCAACGACCTGGCCGGCGAGTTTGAGCGGGCACTGCCTGTACCCCTGCCCGATGAAGAACTGATGACCGCCACACCTCCCGAGGTGGTGGTTAAGTTTCTGGCAGAGGAATTTATAAGAGACTCAACAGTTGTGGAAGTGCAGGAAGTGAACTTTCCCGATACCTACAGGGGCAAAATGCCTTATTTGCTCGATAGCACGGTGCAGCTGTTTTACACCATCAAGAGGGCGGAAGCCAGCCTTGTGTCCGACAGCTCGTTCACAGTTACAGCCGATTTTAAATTGTACAAGAGAAGCGACTCCACAATTTTTCCCATCATCATTTACCGCCCAAAAGAAGTTTTAGACCTCCAGATGCTACCCGAAACGCTAAAGGTAAACTACTATGAGCAATAGACCGCTGCTGGTGGGCATTACCGGTGGCATTGGGTCGGGCAAAACGGTTATCTGTCGCATATTTCAGGTGCTTGGGGTGCCGGTTTACAACTCCGACGACCGGGCAAAAGTTTTGATGAATGAAAGTGAAACGCTGAAGGCTGACATTATTCGTACTTTTGGCAGCGACTCATATACAAGGGATGGCCTGTTGAACCGGGAGTTACTGGCCCGCACAGTCTTTTCCGATCAAACCAAACTGGCGACGCTTAACCAACTGGTACATCCCGCGGTGGGGGCCGACTTCGCCCAATGGGTTGATGAACACAGCAGCTACCCTTACTTGCTTAAAGAAGCAGCGCTGATATTTGAAACCAGATCATACCAAACGCTCGATTTCACAATTTTAGTTACTGCCCCGGCCGATGTGAGAGTTAGCCGGGTGCTGAGCAGAGACCCACACCGGACGAAAGCGCAAGTGCTGGAAATAATGGACAGGCAGCTTCCTGACGCTGATAAAATAAAACTAGCCGATTATGTGCTCGAAAACGATGAGAAGCGGTTGCTCGTTCCGCAGGTGATTAGCATCGACGCACAACTGAGAGGTGACGCTAAAAGAAGAGCTCGGCAGGAAGTTTGATTTGGTCGGCATAAAATTTCACCCGCGAACTTTTATCATCAAACAGCTCTATTTTGTCAATCCTGTCGTGCTTGTGGTTATAAAAAACCTCGAAAAGCGCAGACCCCAGCTTGTACAAATTCACTTTGTATCCGTAGTACCTGATCGACACTATAAAGTCGCCCTCGACGTAGAGGCAATTAACTTTTTTATGCAATGGCAAACGGCCAAACTCTTCAATTCCCATAACATCCGCTTTCGAGGTTTTGAATATCAGGAAAAATTAAGAGAAGAAAAATGCAGTATGGGAAAAATAAAAACACCCGGGGCACAGCCGGGTGCTCACAGCAGCAAACTGCTCACATTTGTTAATTGATCAAAATTTTTCTTACAAGTCTGCTGTTTCCCTGTATTACCTGTAGCAGATAAATGCCCTCTCCTCTTTCGCTCAAATCAAATTCCTTGCTGTACTTCCCGTCAAAGGTCTTCACCTCTTCCTCATAAAGGGTTTTGCCGCTGAGGTCCACAATCGACACCTGCACCGGCTTATTTAATTCCAGCTCAAAACTCAGCGTGAAGCGCCCGCTGCTCGGATTGGGGAAGAAGCTGATGCTTTGCGGTGCAAGTATCGACATCTTTTTGGAAGAATTCCTGTCCAACGCTTCTTCGCCTTCTGCTAATTTTGAGATTGTAACCTTTTTACCCATCAAGTGTAAGCGGCTCCTTCCTTCGCTGTCGTCGTTGTATTCAAAGAAGAATGCAGACCCGTCTTTGCCCATCCGCTCCTCCCAAAAATCGCGGATCGAATCTAGCTGAAAAGGCTTAAGCGACCTTGTGAACATGCTGTCGGGGTGGTGGGGCAACCAGAAATGCACACCGGAGTCGGCGGGAATGCGAAAAATGAAGTCTTCGCTACCGGGGCCATGCCTGAAGAAAAACGAGTGGGG
>CBFGTI010000077.1:0-25927 GCA_965651695.1 uncultured Imperialibacter sp.
GATTAAAAACAGCAATGGGTTCGGCCGAAGTGGTGGAGCCACTCACAGTGCTCGCTACTCCGCGCAACACGTTGAAAGAGCTGGTGTGTACCCATTACGAGCTTACTGAAAAGCTGGTACACGAAATGACATCGCGGGTTCGGGAATTTACCTCCACGCAGCGGCAAAACGAAAAAATGATGGCGCTGGGCAAACTTTCGGCTGGCCTGGCCCACGAACTTAATAACCCCGCTGCTGCAATTGTGCGCAGCTCAAACGAACTAAAAAAACACCTCAGCTATACCACCGAGCGCTTCAAAAGGGTAATTGCCATGAAACTCGACCCGGCACAGGTGGATGCGGTGAATGATATTTTGTATGCACGGGCTACGGAAGGCCGGCGAAACGTGGGATTACGGGAAAGAAATAAGCTGGAAGAAGAAATACTTGACTGGTTCGACGACAACGACCTTCCCGGTTGCGACGATCTCACCGAAAATTTTGTAGAATACGGTATTGGCCCGGCAGAATTGGCAAGGGTGAAGGAGCACATTCCGGCCGAAGAACTGCCACCGGTGTTACAATGGCTGGATAATGTACTGACTACAGAAAAAATGGTGGGCGATATTCATGACGCTTCGGCTCGAATCTCGAAGCTGGTGCAGTCGGTTAAGTCTTACTCGCATATGGACCGTGGGCACGACAAGGTGAAGGTGGACGTTCATGCAGGCCTGCGGGATACGCTTAACCTGCTGGGCCACAAAATCCGCAAGGCCAACATCCATGTAAATGAAAACTTTGGGCAGAACCTCCCGCCGATCGAAATTTCGCCGGGTGAAATGAACCAGGTATGGACCAATATACTGGACAACGCCATTGACGCCGTGGAGGGCACGCCGGCTCCAACCGTTACCATACAAACTTACGCTGAAAGGGATTTTCTCAACATTGCATTTACCGACAATGGGCCGGGGATACCGGATGACATAATTGGCAAAATCTACGATCCGTTCTTTACCACAAAAGAAGTTGGCAAGGGGTCGGGGTTGGGCCTGGAAATAGTGCAGAGTATTGTAAAGCAACACGATGGCAAAGTAAAAGTTGATTCGAAACCGGGAGCAACTACCTTTACCGTGTGCATCCCCTATAAAACAACCCGATGAAGAAACCAGTTATTTTTTCAATAGACGATGACCCGCAGGTACTGAAAGCGATACGGCGCGATTTGCGAAATGAATTCCGCGACGACTACCGTATTATGACGACCGAATCGGCGAAGGAAGCGCTTGACGTGCTGAACGACCTGAAAAAGACCGGAGAAGAGGTGGCATTATTTATCTCGGACCAGCGAATGCCGGAAATGCAGGGCGTGGATTTCCTGGAAAAAGCAAAGGTTATTTTCCCTGAGGCAAAGCGAGTGCTGCTCACGGCTTATTCCGACACGGATGCGGCAATTAAAGCGATTAACGACGTACACCTCGACTACTACCTGCTAAAACCGTGGGACCCGCCTGAAGAAAAAATGTTTCCCGTGCTCAACGACTTGCTGGATGACTGGCAGGCAGGGTATGTTCCCGATTTCGAAGGGATCAAAATACTTGGCTATCAATTCAGCCCCAGGTCCCACGAACTAAAAGATTTTCTTTCGGGTAACTTATTCCCCTTTCAATGGCAGGACGTAGAAACGAGCGAAAAGGGAAAGGAGTTGGCGGCCCTGCATCAGCTGGAAGGGAAAGACTTTCCGTCGGTGATTTTGGAAGACGGCACCGTGTTGAAAAAACCCTCTGCGGCAGAAGTGGCTGAAAAAATTGGCCTGAATCCGAAAGCACGGGAAGAGTTGTATGATGTGGCCATTATTGGTGCTGGCCCCGCCGGATTGGCGGCTGCAGTGTATGGCGGATCGGAAGGCCTGAAAACGCTGCTTGTGGAGCGCCGGGCTCCGGGAGGGCAGGCGGGTACCAGTTCACGTATTGAAAACTACCTTGGGTTTCCCAATGGGCTGAGTGGGGCAGAGCTTTCGCGCAGGGCCATTACACAGGCCACCCGCTTTGGTATTGAGTTTTTGTCGCCTAAAGCTGTAACGGGCATCGAGGTGAAAGACCCTTACAAACTCATCACGCTGGAAGATGGCAGCCGCATCAATGCAAAAAGCGTGATAGTAACCACCGGGGTTGACTACCGGAAGCTGGATACCAAAGGACTTGATCAGTTTACCGGGGCGGGGGTGTACTATGGTGCGGCTACCACCGAGGCAGCCGCCTGCCGCGACAGCGACGTTTATGTAGTGGGCAGTGGCAATTCCGCCGGCCAGGGAGCCATGTATCTCTCTCGTTTCGCGTCCAGGGTGTTTATTGTTGTTCGCACACCCGACCTGCGGTCAAGCATGTCTTCGTACTTAATAGACCAGCTTGAAAGCACCCCAAATGTAGAAATATTACCATGTACCGAAATAAGTGAAGCTTTTGGCGAAAATGAAAAGCTGACGCATCTGGAGCTGACAAACCTCAACTCCGGTGAAAAGCGGAGAGTGGAAACGAAAACGATTTTTATTTTCATAGGTGCCAGGCCCTACACCGACTGGCTTGGCGATCTGCTGATAAAAAATGAGGCTGGGTTTATTGCTACAGGCAGAGATCTGATGCAATTCCCTGACTTTAAGAAGAAATGGAAGCAGGGCCGCGAGCCTTATGCGCTCGAAACCTGCCAGCCGGGAATCTTTGCAGCGGGCGATGTGCGCATGAGTGCCATGAACAGGGTAGCCTCCGCCGTGGGCGAAGGTGCCATGGCCATTAGCTTTGTGCATAAGTATTTGGGGGAAATTTGAGTAAGTCAACTGTCGACAGTCCATGGTCGACGCAAGACAGGATGACAAAACCTTAAAATTCCACCCCTTCGTAAATCTCATTTAGAGGCATTTCCAGGCCAAGGCTTGCGATAGTCACCGAATCGGCCACTGAGGCAGTTTCGGTGAGGGTCCAGCTGCTGCCGTCTTCATTTCGCACATGCTTTACCACCCGGTGTTCGTAGGAAGAAACCGCCCAGAATTCTTTGAGAGAGGGAATGGAACGATAAAGTATAAATTTTTTGCCCAGGTCATAATCTTCAGTGGAAAGAGAAAGCACTTCAACAATAAAAATAGGATTGAGCAGCGTGTCAAATTCCTTATCGAGAAAATCTTCTTTGCCGCATGTTACAACAATATCGGGGTAGGTGTACAAAGTGTTAAGGGGTATGTGAACCCGCATATCGGATGAATAAGGCCGACATCCTTTTCCTCTTAATTTTAAATTAAGAAAACTTGCGAGGTTTAAGGTGATAATGTTATGGGATCTCGATGCTCCTGCCTGCGCAAATATTTCTCCCTCATAATACTCGCTTTTATAGGGCGCTTTCCGCTCCATCTCCAGGTATTCAGCCTGGGTATACTTCCTTTTTTGGTCTAACAGTGCCACTTCCTTGTCTTTTAGCATTAAGCCAAAGATACAAAATTATCAGGGAGGCTGAAACCAGCGTTTGAGTAACTGACCGCGCAAAGGCAACGGCCATTTGGAAAAGTAAGGAATGGGAAAGGCCGCACAGTTATGGTCCGGCCTTCCCTGTTTAACTTAGTTTGTGAGGTAACGGTAAATGTTCTTGCCGTCGAACTTAATGAAGGCGTTGCCATCTGCTGTAAAATACGGGTAATAAGTATCAGACATTTTTCCCATAAGTTTACCCGAACTTAGATCGACCCTCGTGAAGTTCTTCAGGTCGTCTTTTTCTTTGCCGGTCCATACATAGTAAGCACTGCCGCCTTCAATAAACGACCTCAAACGCTTACCGGTATTGCTTGCGTAGCGCAACGATTTCGCCGACGGATCAACGGCTGCTACGCCTTCGGTAGCCTCTACTATTATTTTCCCTTCGTACATAAACAGCGACTCCGGCTGGCCAACCTTCATTTCCTTGTCCGAAACCTTCATTTCTACCTTGCCTGTAGCAGCGTCAAAAGCATAGCAGTTTTTATCACTACAGGTAAATACCAGGTTGCCCACTACTATCGGGTTTGTAATTGACGAGCTGAACTTATCTCCCAGCTCTTTCATTGCCGAGGTTTCCCACAGCAGTTTGCCTGTACTTGCATCGTAAGCCTTCAGTCCAAATTTCCCTCTGAACAACGCCTCCGACTTGCAAACGTCCGGGTTTCCGTTCTGTCCGGGTATGTACGACTGTACTTCCACCATACCACCGAATGTGGCTACGAGCGAATTGCCTACCACGTTTAGCCGCGTGATAACCGTTTCGCCATCATACTTTTCGCTCTCCCAAAGCTGCTTCCCGGTATTTACGTCAAAGCTTTTAATCTTATACTGGTCTTTCGACAAATCGGCCAGGTATATAGCCTCACCTGCCTGAACCGGAAATGCTCCTCTGCCCAGCGTTTGAGTCATTTTGAAAAGCTTGAAGTCGTTTTCAGAATTATCAAACGAGGTTTTCCAAAGCTCCTTTCCGGTTGCAATCTCCAGCACCGACAAGCCCTCGTACATCACAAACAGCTTGTTGTCGTTGTAAAACAGATCCAGGTAAACGTCGCCAAATTTCGATCCGGAGCTGGCAAAATCGGCACACAGGTTCCGCACCAGGCTCCCCTGAATAGTTTGCGTCCAATTATGCGCACCCGTGCTTTTTACCGTAATCGGTTCTGTGCCTTTCGAATTAAAAGCGGCTCTGGCTTTATCTTCGTAGCTAACTGTTATCGTCACATCTTTATCGGGGATGACGAAATTTTCATAGTTTGCCACTCTTTTTCCTGCTTTTTTACCAGAGGTTTTTCTTTTCTCGTAGGTAGCTTCGTCTATCTGTTCGCCGCTCCTTTCGTCAAAATAGTAAACCTTTTCCGCTCCCTTTCCCTCTTTAAAAGACACCCAAACTGTTCCGTTGTCTTTGTACCAGTTCCAGTCCGAAGAGCTCTTAATGTTGAACTTTTCTTTGAAGTTAAGCTGCCAGAGTGGCTCTCCGGTGCCCCCGTCAATCATCGCGATCTGGCTGAGGTCACCGGCAAGAATGAGCGAAGCGTCGTCGTTTATCAGCTTCCATTTCGGGTCAACAGGAAAAGTCTTTTTCCATTCCTGCTTAAATTCCGGTTGAGCCAAAGCAACCGTAAGGCTCATTAAAAATAACGTTAGGCAGACAAAAGTTTTCATAAAAATTGTTTTTGGATGAAAGTAGGCAAATTGAAGCCGCTGCAAATCGCATGAAAGTGGTATTTGTGAACCCACCAGCGTGTGCATGTTCATTAATTTTTACTCAGTAATTTGCCACACCGGATCTACCACCTGAAGCCTCGAAACCGCCTTAGCCAATACTCTGCGGGCGTCGTCCATACTTACGGTCTTCTGTAGCGCCCCCTGCTCGTTCACGAGGTAGCTGCCCGTGTAAGTGATAGCGGCAGGAGTTACTCTAAAAACAGGTCCCCTGGCGAGAGAATTGCTATATTTGGTAACGGTGGTGGTGGTAGTCTGTAACGTAATGTCGGAGGAAGTAGCATTTTCGAAGTAGTCGGCCTCCGCATTCACTATTTCGTATTCGCCTACTGGCAGCTTAACGATAAACCACCCCTGCGGAAGCGCCATTTCCATATTCATCAGGTTTTTGGTAGCCGTGCTCAAATTCCCCATGAAGTAGCTGCCCACCAGGGTGCCTGTACCAACAATTTCCTTCAATGAACTTTTTCGGTCGTCGGTGTAATCACCCGCATAAATGTCAGTCGTTTGTTTGGAATACTTCTTCTTCCACTTTATCACTCCATATTTTCGCGCCTTTCTAAATTCAAGTGTTACCGGCACAATGGCGCCCGTAGAAACGTTTCGCACACTAAAAATAGAGCCCATTACCTTCGGCCCCACATCAAAACTAAGGGCGCCGAGCACCATACCATACTCCTGCGACGGAGCAAACGGGTTATCGTTGCCTATGTAGGTGAAATACAGGTCTTCAATTGCCTTCTCTCCCTTACTTAGGTTAAAGAGTACACCACACCCAGACATACAGAGCGCAATGCTCGCTGCCAATACCAATCTCTTTTCCATTGTAGCTTTTTTCAAGCTAAGAAATGCGGGTTTTCGCATTTATGCATCGCATCAAAGTGGTATTTACCAACTCCTCGGTGCTTTTCTGTGGGTGGATTAAGCTTTTCCGCGGAACTTGTTAATGGCCTGAATCTTCGTATTTACCTCCAGTTTGCCATAAATATTTCTAATGTGTGTGCGTACGGTGTGAAGGCTAATGAATAATTTATCCCCAATTTCTTTGTAGCGATAACCTTGGGCCAGCCATTCTAATATTTCCTTTTCACGGGTGCTCAACGGCTCGGGAAGGGCAGGCTTGAGCGACTCGTTGAATGAACTCACCACCTTCCGCGCTATTTGGCTATTCATGGGAGACCCGCCGTTGAGTAGATCTCTGAGCGATTCTATCAGCTTCTGCGGCGAAGTCTTCTTCAGCAGGTACCCCTTCGCTCCCGACTTTAACGAATCAAATATGTGATCGTTGTCTTCGTAAATAGTGCAAACAACCGACAACACCGAGGGTTTAAAAGTGCTCAGGTGGTGAATAAACTCGATACCAGACATGCCCGGCAGGTGGATATCAACCAGCGCAATATGGGGTTCATTGCCATTTAAGCCTTCCATTGCATCCTCCGCGTTTTCGTAAAGGGCGATACACTTAAAATCGAGAGACTGATTGATAATGGCCGCAAGCCCCTCTCTAATCTCCCGGTTGTCTTCCACAATGATTACCTCATGCATCATAGGGCATAGTTTAAAAAGAGGCTAATTACGCTTTTTATGTATTCGTTGGCATCACCCTTTCATGTGATTTTTTTATGGCAAGTGTAAGTTTCAGCTGGCATCCACCCTTTGCAGGGGTGCCAATATCTAGCAGGGCGTCGATTTCTCTGGCCCTTTTCACCATGTTCTTCAGCCCATTACCCCCTTTCTCGCCAGGCTTGAACCCTATGCCATTGTCTTTAATGAGAATTTGAAGGGCATTATCCGCAACCTCAATTCGATACACAGCCTCGGTAGCCCGCGAGTGCTTAAGGATATTGTGAGACGCCTCTTTTACAATCAGAAATATGTTCCTCATGGCAATTTGCGAAAGCTCAAAAGAGCTCTGCGGCGAAATCGATATGGCACATCCGACACTGGTATGATCAAAGAAATCGCCGACAAATTCGCGGATGTAAGCGAAAAAATGATCTGTGTCTGTGGGATGGAGTTTAAGAGCCCATATTATCTCATTAAGGTTGGTTACGAGGCTGCGGGCCATTGCCGATATCTTGGTCAGGTAGGCTTCCTCTTCCTCCCGCGAAGTGGTGGCCTGGATCACCTCGCTCCATATACTAATCTGTGTCAGGCCCGCGCCGAGGTCGTCGTGCATGTCGCGGCTGATCCTTTCCCGCTCTTTTTGAAGGCTCAGCCTCCGTTCCAATTCTCGTTTTGCCAGCGCGACCTTTCTTCGCAAAACAAGCCATCCGGCAAAAAGCACACCTGCCAAAGCTATTGCCGCCACCAGAAAATAAAACCAAAGGGTTTTCCAAAATGGGGGAAGAATATTAAGCTGCAGCAGCTGGTATTGCACTTGCCATTTGCCTTCGCTGTCTTTCACCGCAGCCTTTATTGTGTATACTCCCGGCGCGAGATTCGAATACCTCACCGGGGTATTTTCTTCAATGCCGGTTACAGCCTCGTCAAGGCCTTCTATCAACAGTCCAATTTCAGGCCTCGGGCCCTTTCCATACAACTGCGCCGACAGCTCAATGCTAAAAGAATTGCTGCTATAAGGAAGATCAACTCGCCGTTTAAACTGAATGGCAGTGTCGCCCGAATACGGCTTATTACCAACAAGAAAGTCGCTTACAAATACTTTTGTCTGAACAATTTTATTTAGAACCTCCTCCGGGTTGAAGTAGTTAACTCCTTCTACACCACCGAAAAAAAGCATGCCATCGGGGGCTTTGGCGAACGCATTGGTATTAAACTCGTTGGAAAGGAGTCCATCTTTGTGCGTGAAATTGACGAAGGTTTCGGTTCCCTGAAAAAAACAGGAAATGCCGTTATTTGTACTTAGCCACAGCCGGTTGCCATTGTCGGGCAAAATGCCGTAAATAAAGTCGTTTGCCAACCCGTTCGGCACGCCAAAGTGCACAAGGTTGCGGCTTTGAAATGCATACCTGAAAAGCCCGTAAGGACCACCAGCCCAAAGTGTGTCGCGTTGAAGCAGCAGTGAGTTGGCACTTATGGCTTCGAAAGCGGCGCTGTGAGGGGAGTCGCGAACCAATTGGTGGTTGTGGGTTGAATACAGCATCAGCCCTCCTGTGGTACCGATCAACACCGTGTCCTCGTTCAGCAAAACAAAATCAGAAATCACTGGTATCGGGTTATTTGCTTCGGAAGATATTGTTGACAGCGATATTATCTTCCCGGTTTTTGAGTCAATTTCCCACAGATGGTTATTAGTGGCTGAGAGGATGTTTGAGTTAGGCAGCGTAATAATATTATGAGACTGCGTTCGCCAGTTGGTCTCCTTTCCATCTGCCTTTAAAATGGGAAGTTTTTCAATCATCAATTTCTTTGCTTCCGATTTTCCCCTCAGATGTTTGAATATATGCGAGCCGGTTGCTATCCAAATCGCGGAATCGGGTGACGATGAGAAGTCAAGTACACTATTGGGCAGGATTTCTTCTGAAGTAAGCCCTTGCGGCAATATGGTTGCTATCTCATCCCTCTTAAAATCTACCACGGCCAGGCCATAGCCGCCGGTACCAACCCAAAGCCGCTCCTCGCCATCCACAAACATTCCCTTAATCATATTTGCAGGCAGGCCCTCGTTGGTGGTTATCGAATTAAAAGATGAGGGGTTAAGATGCATTATTCCAATACCTCCACCGTCGTAGCCTACTACAAGGTCGTTGCCGGAGGTTAAAAAGCCTACCACCGAATGATAGCTTAGGTCACCTTTTAGCAGCTGCGTTCGCCTGTTTAACAAGCGATCGAAAACGTGCACCCCCCGTGACAAGGTAACAGCGGCAAACGATGAGTCGGGAAGGAGAAGCAAGTCATTTACAAACGCCCCGCCACCCGCAGTCACCTCCAAATCCTTCCATACATCCTCTTCAGGAAAAAAACATTTTAGAAAACCGTTTCCACCTACGACCACCGAGCCATCCGGCCGCTTCAGCACCGCACGGCAGTCATGCATGGGGCTTCCTCGCGGGCTTGCAATTTCTGTGATTGCACCTGTTGCGAACGTGTACCTGAAAAAGCCCTTGTAACAAGCAAGATATACGCCCTGCTTATCGACCTCCATATCGGAAATTCCCTTCAGCTCGCCGGTCACTACGCCCCACTCATCGCCGGATTCATCAAATGAAAAAAGGCCATCATAAGTCGCTACCAAAAATTTGTTAGTTTCAACTTCATGAAGCTTAACAACCTTCCAGTAGGGAGAGAGTTGGCCCGTAATGGCGTCAGGGATCTTGTAGAAATGAAATGAATAGGTAATTGGATTGAGCTTGATGAGGTATCTGCCGGACGATGTCCACAGGTCTCCGCTGAGAGCGGTATAAAGTACCGACAGATTGTTTCCGGTTCTTTTCTCCAGGTGGTGCGACGGCTTAAAGACGGTAAATGCAGAGCCATCGAAACGATTCAAGCCGTCGGCCGTGGCTATCCATAGCACCCCTTGCTGATCTTCGGCCACTGCCCACACCGAAGATTGCGAAAGCCCGTCATTTACGCTGTAGTTTTGAACCGGCCTGTGGGTCAGTTGTTGGGCCGGCGTGCTGAGACAATCAATTAAGAAACACAATATCAAAAAAACTCTCCATTTCATGGTAGCCCCCCCTCAGGTATCCAAATCGATAATATAGGAAGAACATGTTGAATGAAGGAACACACCGGTCAATTATTTGATCTAACGGGTTAAGAACGGGTAGCCCCAGCACGCAGCCCCGCCACATGCCTCCTACTCCCTCTCCAACTCATTGATATGCTGCTCCAGCTCAACCAGGTATTTTCCAAATGAAACTTTGTTCATCCATCGGGCCAGGAGGTGCGACAGCGGTGTGAGTACCACCCAGCAGGCGGCCAACAAAATAATCGCTTTTTTGCTGTTGAAAAATTCCTCGAGTGTGGCCGAAGACGTAAAGCCTAGCAGGAACCCTGCAGTAAGTGCTACAGGGTAAACAAATAGCGCTATCTTCTCTTCCTGCCGCAGTATTTTGTTTACAAACACATGGTAATTCTTGAGGTTCGGCAGCAGCCCGTCGTCCATCGGGATGCCCGCATTTATTTTTTTGTAATAACTAACGAAAAGAAAGAAGGCCGAAAAATAAACTCCGGCCATAAAAAATTGAAGGCCGCTTACGAGCGCTTCTTCCACTATCAGACCAATGTAAATAAACAAAAGAGCAAAAACGCCAATAAATCCCAGCTTGATGGTAAACCCTTTTTTGATCATTCGGATGGGGGCGTGAGATTTTTGATGAATTGCACGAAGAATGGTAGCCTCGTCGATAACCGATACCGTTAGTTGGCGCTCTTGTAGCTTATCCCAGGTTTTCTTTAAGTCCATAAGCCTAGCCGTTAATTTTTTTGATCAATTGCTGCTTAATCCTATGCAGCTTTACTGCCACATGGTTTTTTGTAAGACCAGTGATGTCAGCTATTTCTTCGTTTTCGTAACCGTCCAAATGAAGCGACACAATTGCCCTGTCCGTTTCTCCCATTTCTTTGATAGCCATTAAAAGTAATTCCGTATCATCATTTTTCTCTCCCTGCGCTGTCGTGTATGCAGCTTTCTCAAGGTCATCGGTAGGCAGCCGGTCGTTTTTTCGTCTGAAGGTGAGCACGGTGTTGAGACTCACCTTATACAGCCATGTTGAAAACTTCGATCGCCCGTCGAACCGAGTAAATGAGTGCCAAGCCTGCAGCAATATCTCCTGGTATAAGTCTTTCTGATCCTCGGCATTATCAATATAAAGTCGGATAACCTTATGGATAATGCCTGAATTTTCTTTGATCAACGTCATATACGCAGACTGTATGTCTTTTGGAGTATCTGACTGAAAATAAGGCATTATGGTGAGGTGGTTTTGTTATTGGTAGAAAGGTGTCTCTCAAAATTACAGGCGGCGCTCATCTTTATGCGGTTTCTTCAGTTGTCGATGATAAAAGACGTTAGTATGCTGCTAAATTCTTTTTCCTCCTCAATAAAGGGAAAATGTCCGCTCCTTTCCATAATTACCAATTTGGCGTTCGGTAGCGTATTTTTCAGCTTCTGGCTCACTTCCACAGGAATTAAGTCGGCCGCACCGTGGATTATAAGGGCAGGAATTGAAAGACCTGCAAGCGCGGGATGAAGATCGTAGCTCACAAGATCGGCGCTGAGCCCAAAAAGAAGCTTCGAGCTTTTTGAAAAGTTCTCGTTCAGTCGCAGCTCCAGTTTATCTACAAGAAGCGTATCGTAAAAGGCCCTTTTGAAATTCACCTTCAGTAGTTTGTCATAAGCAGCCGGAGAACCATCTTTAAAATCGTCGGAGGCGAATATTTCTGCCCGCAGCTTGTTATCGTACTCGGTCACCACTTGCTGCTGCTTTTGCCGGCTTAGCTCGTCGAATTCCTTACTTGCCGCAACCGAATTGCACAGAATAAGAGACTGCACACGCCCGGGGTATTCGGTGGCAAATTTCATGGCGAGCAGGCCTCCAAAAGAGTGCCCCAATACATGCGCTCGTTCAATTTTAAGCACATCCAAAACACCGGCAATGTCTTGCACAAAATGGTTTAAGCTTATATCGGCGGCATCCAAATTAATGTCCGACCGGCCACTTGCCCGCTGGTCAAATAGTATCAGCCTGAAGTTTTTTGCCAGCGCTTCGATAGGCGGCAAAAAATAGTCGTGGCTCAATCCCGGCCCTCCATGAATTACCAGCAGCGGCTCTCCTTCCCCCATTTGCTTTACATACAGGCGGGTGCCGTTTACAGATTTCAGCCCTTCCTCCACTTCATTGCTCTGCGAAAAAGCACCCTGGCAGGCCACAAGCATCAATACGACTACAAGGTTTTTCATAGAATGGTTGTTAAAAAAATATCTGAAAGAAAATTTCACTTTTCGTTAGAAGTTAAATCGGCCAAATCGATTCTGAAGGTTCTGTTGCCGGCGGTTTTTCCGTCGTCCCACGATCCTCCAAAAATAAAAAGTTCATTGTTTACGATAACAACGCCCGGTGAGCTTACTGTAAGCCAGGTTTTGTATTCTTCGTACGAGCCATCTCTTATATCGATCTTGCCTATCATGTTCTTTTCCTGTCCCATCGCGGCCAGGTATACGTACGGGTACTGCAGTGCAAGGCCAAAGTCTCTGGCGGGATAGGGAAGGTAAAACACGGTTTCCCAAAAATCACCTTCGAAGTCGTATCGCCAAACTTCCGCATATGTATGCTCGGCGTCGTAACCCCCAAAAGCGTAAAGGCTTGCCCCCACCACAAGGCCGCGGGTTACTCTTGGTTTCGGCATAGGTGCAAGGTCTTTCCATTCGTCGCGGGAAATGTCGTAAGCAAGCATCCTGTCCGAAAAATACGAGGAACCGTCGGCAGCGTATGCTATGCCGCCAAAAGTATAGGCCTTTCCACCGTAACTTACCATTCCGCTTTCTACCGCAAAATGCGGATTGCTCCGGATATACCGTATCCGGTAGTTAGTTAAATCGAGCAACTCTAAAGGGAAAGCGTGGTAAGTGCCTCTCAGCTTTTCAGAAAATCCCGTTGAAAGAATGACGTTGCTCTCCGGCACGTAAACGCTAGTGGCCGAGCCTTTCACCAGCGGTTTGGTGGTAAACCTTCCTTTTTCCCACTCATCAGTATAGGGCGAAAACAAGTAAATTTCGCCAACGGGCTGCTTCAGCGTGCCCAAAAAAGTGGATCCCCCGACGGAAAATATAATTTTTCCATCGGTGGCGTACCCCATCTCATACAACCCTACGGGCATCTTTGGGCCCATTTTGATGTCAATCGAGGATCTGTTCAGCAGCGTTTTGCAGCCCGAAGCGAATAAAAACGGAAGTAAGAGTAAAAGGTATGGTTTCCTTGTAAACATGAGGGACACAGGTAAACTGCCCCTTAGTTAGGAAAATTAAGCGAAATAGCCATTCCTTCCAGCTTTTTTGCTCATCAAATAAATAGCGGACCGCTAAGGTGCCAGATTAGCGTACCAACTGCTTCTTCATGAAGGCGGCCGAAGCCGGGCACAGGGAACTAAACTCAAAAGTATTTCTAATCGCTAAGGGTGCGGCCTCCCGGCTGATGGTTACATAACCAATGCCCTGAAAAAAAGCTGCTGCGGAGGTGGTAAGCAAAAACAGCTGCTGCACGCCGGTTGTCGCTGCAACTGCTTCAATCCCTTTCATCAGGTATCCGCCATAGCCTTTTTGTCTCCTTGCAGGTATTACCGAAACAGAGCGCAACAAAGCGATTGTGCCATATACTTCCAGCCCGGCGGTTCCTACCAGGTGCTCCTGATCTTCATAAAGCCCGAACAGCTGTGTCTCGTCATTCAAATCCTCCACGGGCAGCCCTTCCCGGCTAAGTAACACAACTACTTTATTGCGTTCTTGTGGTGTTATCTTCCCAAAGTGAAGTGATGTAGCTTCATTTAGCGCTATTGAATCCATTCTGTTGGCAACTAAAAATCTCATAACTCAACGCTACTTCCGTGGCGTTTGCTATCCGGCATCTAAATTAAAAATTCGCCGATGACTCAGGATTTCTCCAGCATTTATTTTTTTTCTCTCAGCGTACTTATGAATTCGGCCCAACGCCGCGGGTCGAGAAAATGATTGGGGGGAATTTGGCCGGTTAGCTCATATAATTGCCGGTTTTTCCATTGCTCGTAGTAGTACTTTTCCGAGGGGTAGGTCTCTTTTATTGTCTGCTGCAGCTTCGCCTGAACTTCCCGGTTTCGCTCCTCCTGAGATTTGGGAAGTTTTAATCCAAAAAAAGCTTGTTGAAATTGCAAGGCCGAGGGCCACGGATATACTTCCAGTTCCTGCAGTACCACTGTCTCTTTTTGCATCAACTCGATGAGGGCGTACCGCTCGCCGGTAAGCTCTGCAGGCACTAATAGTTGCGTAGGCATATAACCTACAATGGAAAACTGAATGGTGTCGCCCGTTTGCGCCAGCAGCGTAAAGAAGCCATCGGCATTAGCAACTGTTCCCCTGTTAGAGTTTCTTATCAGCACAGACACAAAAGGAAGCGGCTCCAGCGACTCCGCATCAAGCAGTGTACCGGATATCTGGATGGGCTTTGTTTCCTGGCCGTACACATGCACGCTAAAGGCCAGCAGCAAAACCCATAAGGCAGAACAAGTTCTCATCTTCAATGTTTCCAGTCGTACTGGTTCAGTTGCGACAGCGCCGAGGAAAGCAGGTCGATGCACGCCTGAACGTCTTCCTTGTGCGCCATTTCTATAACCTGATGCAGGTGCCGGGTAGGGATTGAAATAGCCCCGGAAATAGCCCCGTTTTTACCCATTCGCTGCACATAGGCAGTATCAGTACCGCCGGCGGTAAGTATCTCCGGCTGCCATTTTATCGCATTTTTTTCTGCAGTTACTTTCAGAAAGTCTACCATCCTGTAATCGCAGATTGTAGAGGCGTCCATTATTTTAATAGCAGCCCCTTTGCCAAGCTCAGTTACTTTTTCATAAGGCTGTGCACCTGGCACATCAAAAGCAATCGTGGTGTCCAGCCCAAAACCAAAGTCGGGGTTTATCTGGTGAGCAGCCACCTGGGCTCCACGCAGCCCAACCTCCTCCTGCACTGTAAATACCCCGTATACATCGTACGGAAAGTCTTTAATCGCTCTCAGGGTTTCTAACAACACAAAAACCGAAATCCGGTTGTCAATCGACTTACAATTTATACAATCACCCATTTCTATGAGTTCCCGCTCACGGGTTATCGGATCACCGATTTTAATGTATTTCTCTACCTCCTCTTTCCTCATCCCCATGTCTATAAAGAAATCCGTTGTTTCCGGTAGTTTCTTTTTTTCTTCTGCCGACATCACGTGTATGGGCTTTGAACCCATTACACCAATCAGGTCTTTTTTGCCGTGCACTATTACTCTCTGAGCGGTTAGGGTTTTCGGGTCAAATCCACCTAAGGTATGAAAGCGGATAAACCCATCATCATCAATAAATTTCACAATGAACCCAATTTCATCCATATGAGCTGCCACCATTGCACGCTTATTATCAGGATTATTTTTGCCCTTTTTTAAGCAAATAATATTCCCCATGTTATCGATTTCCAGCGAGTCCACTAACGGTTTCACCTCACCAAGAACGAGTTCACGTATAGGCTTTTCAAAACCAGGGGCACCCGGCGTTTCACATATCTTTTTCAGAAGCGGTATATTCAGACTCATAATGCTTTGTTAGAGTGTACATTTTGGTCTTACAAATATCACTGATTAAAGTAAAAAAGAAAATTTCGCAGCATGCCTGCAGTGCTACGCCAGGGGATTGTATGGTTTGTTGCCGGGCAGCAGAAAATGTGCTAAAATAGCTTCGGCAGTTCGCTGAGGTTTCTCGTTGGGAAAATCGAACGACCTCTCCACCAGAAGCGAAATAGCCTCGAACGAGAAGCGTATTTCCAGGCCGGCAGGCGATACCCCGGCAGACGAAATGCCAGCCAATAAACCTGCCTCCACTAAACGAACCATGCACTGGTAGGTAGCCTCGCCGCCAGGCAACAGGTTCATGTGAGCCTGCGAAACCCGAAAGGTGTTTCCGGCAGCCTCGTGTTTCGTCCATAGCGTTATGTATTCCTGGAGAAGAAATTTGGCCGCGGGATAGATGTTCGGGCAGGTGTCTGTATCGATCGGTAGATTGTACCTGGCTGTTGGCTGGTTTTGCTGAAGCTTCATTTTTGCAACTCTCATTTTTGCAAGTAAAAAATATTAATGCACTGAAATCTGAAAAAATGCAGCAGAACAGTCGCACCAATCCAGCGGCTCACAGGCTTTTAATTAATGTCAAAAAGCTTCCAGGTCGTATTTTGCCAGACAGGTGCGACGTCTGCTCATTGTCCTTGTACTAAAAACATTATGGTATTGCTAAAAGTACGTGCTTTACGTACCTTCTAAAGGTGTTTATTTTAGACACACGCAAATATGCGTGTTAAAAGTTATTAATGCAAGTGAATTCCGGAAATTTTGACATTACACATCTGGGCGAAAAACTGGAACAACTCTTTGAGATTTCGAAGAAAAAGGGCATTGTAAGCAACAACGAAGAGTTTGCCGCCATGCTGGGCATTCACCCTTCAACCTTGTTCCGCAACTTCAAAAGCAAGGATGTAAAAATGCGCCACATGCGAAAAGCATGCGAAATAGCGGGTGTAAGTTCCGATTTTCTTTACGCGGCAGATGACCATGTAACCTACCTCCATGAGCCACCAGCGAGGTATGGCAAAGCTAAGGAGGAGTCGGACGAGCTGAGAGTATGCCGAAGCGAAATGGAGAAATATAAAGCCCTTTACGAAATGGCTACCCAGCAGATAAAAACACAGAACCAGGTAATTGAGATGCTGCAAAAACAGCTCAAAAATTAACAGTAGACAACCGGAGAGACATAGAAGAAGAGAAGTGCGCAAAGGGGGACTCGAACCCCCACGGGCTAACGCCCACTACCCCCTCAAAGTAGCGTGTATACCAATTTCACCACTTGCGCAGGTTCCTAAAAGGAGCACAAAGATAGAGGGATGCCGCCTATTCACAAAAATTTCTGCCATAGATTTTTCATGCCGGTGTGCCAGACTTGTATTGTGCCAGCAAGGGCGCCATCTACGCCACCCACAGCGAGTCCACAAAAAGCTGATCGCTGTCGGTAAAATCTTCCTCCACCTCAAATCCGCACTTTGAAGCCAGGCTGTGAATGGTTTCGGAATCAAACTTTCTGGAAACCTCAACATGAAGCGGTTCCCATTTTTTGAACCGGTACGTTTTTGCACAGGCATCTACATAAACCTCCTGGTCCTTTAAGCTAATAAGGTAACTGCGGCATTCGCCAGAGGTGGGGTCATAAGATTGGAAGTGTTTGAAGGCGTCCAACTGAAAGTCACCACCAAGTTCTCGGTTAATGCGTCTCAGCAAATTCAGATTAAATGCACTGGTAATGCCCTGCGGATCGTCGTAGGCATTGCGGATCATGTGGGGGTCTTTCTTCAGATCAAAGCCAATCAGCACCTTATCGCCAGGGTTGAGGTTGTTTCGGAGCTTGCCGAGGAAATCGACAGCCTGGGGCATACTGAAGTTGCCAATATTGGAGCCAAGAAAAAGCACAACTTTAGCTTTTGTGTCTGTCTTTTTCATCCTTTCCAGCACCTCAAAATACTCGCCCTGCATGCCCTTCGTTTCCAATAGCGGTATTTCATCTTTTAGCGAGGCCTCCAATTCGTGCAATACATTTGCTGAAATGTCAATAGGCCTGTAGTCGAACGTTACATGGTGGTCTGTAAAATGCCGCAAAAGGATTTTGGTTTTGTAGCCATCGCCTGCACCAAATTCGATCAGGTGAAACGGTTTTTTTTCGCGGTACAGGCTCCTTCGCAATTTCTCCTTGTTGCTTTCGAGGATACCATACTCCGTTCGGGTTAAGTAGTACTCGTCCAGCTCCATTATCCGCTGAAAAAGCTTGTCGCCTTCTGCATCGTAAAAGTACCGCGAAGAAAGCGCCTTGGGAGAAGCGGAAAGTCCCTTGTGCACGTCGTCGGCAAACGCTTGCAACACCGGAGCGTCGACAGGCGCTGCATTTATACCGACGATTGGCTCGTCATCTATGGCTTTGTTCATTATTTGCTTGCTAAGTATGTTTGGCCAGCCTTATCCCTGTAAACTGCCAACGCAGATTTGGCTGAAAGAAGTTTCGATAAGAGTAGCGGATGTGGTTTTGGGGCGTGGCACACGACCCTCCCCTCAATACCATTTGATTAACCATAAATTTGCCATTATATTCACCTACTGCTCCCTCTTCGGTGCGGAAATAGGGGTACGGAAGGTAGGCGCTTTGGGTCCACTCCCACACGTCGCCGTACAGCTGCAAATTCCCCTTCTGCTGTGGTTTCGGGTGATAAATTCCGGTTTCAACAAAGTTGGCATCTGTGGGAACGGAAGGGTACAGTTGCTGGCAGGCAACCTCCCACTCAAATTCCGTAGCGAGACGCAGCCCTTTCCACCTGGCAAAAGCATCGGCTTCGTAGTAGCTCACGTGCGTTACAGGTTCGGCATGGTTCACAGGCCGCAGCCCCGCCAGCGTGTACTGATGCCACTCGTCGTCGAGCAGGTGCCAGTACATGGGGGCGGTCACTTTACCCGTTTTTACCCATTCCCAGCCATCCGACAGCCAAAATCGAAAGTCCTCATAGCCACCGGTTTTCATAAACTCCAGGTACTCGCCGCATGTTATCAGGCTGTTTCTAATGCCAAAGGGATGCAAAAAAACCTGGTGTATACCCTTTTCATTATCGAAATGAAACCCCGTGCCCCGATAGCCTATCGTACGCACACCTCCTTCAAACTGGCTAAATGCAGTGTCGGCTTCGGTCGTTACACCTGCAGTGGCGGCATTGTGGTAGGTGGGCAGCAATGGATTGTTTCCCAAAATGTATTTGATGTCGGTTAGCAATAGCTCCTGGTGCTGCTGTTCGTGGTTCAGGCCCAGTTCGAGCAGCACGGCGGCACGGTCGGGTAGCCGATCGGCGGCTTCCAGCCATCTTTCCATATTTTCGTCTACATGTTCCCTGTACCGGAGTATGTCATCCACAGTTGGCCGTGAAAGGTTTCCCCTGTCGGTGCGTACCACACGTTTCCCTGCCGACTCATAGTAGCTGTTGAAAACAAAGCCGTAGCTGCTATTAAACGGCTCGTAACCCCTGTAAAACTGCTCCAGAATAAATGTTTCAAAAAACCAGGTGGTGTGACCAAGGTGCCATTTGGGCGGGCTTACATCTACAACAGGTTGCACAACAAAATCTTCCGGGCTTAGTGGTGCACAGATCTTTAGCGACTGGTTACGAACTTGCTGGAATTTACTTCGGAGATCGGGAGTGGTGCTTTCAAGTATTTCCATAAAGGAAGTTAACGAATCCATTACTGTAACGCCACCCGCCGAGCTTATTGTTTCCGCATTGAACATAAAAAATGGGTAATTGGTCAACTGCCAGACCAACTACCCAACCGTAACTTTTTATTCGGCATGCATTTGCCTCTGCACCACTACAAATACTCCACTTCGTAGTGCAGCAGTTGCACGCCGCTGTCGTACGAGATCTGGTGGACGGGCTTCAACTGATGCTTCAAACACACACCATCAAACAGGCCGATCCCTGTTCCGAAGAATAT
This sequence comes from uncultured Imperialibacter sp., assembly GCA_965651695.1. GTDB lineage: Bacteria > Bacteroidota > Bacteroidia > Cytophagales > Cyclobacteriaceae > Imperialibacter. The sequence goes on from CBFGTI010000077.1 coordinate 19,427, forward strand.
GGGATTGAGCTTGATCTTAATCTCGTCGATTAGACGGTTTTGAAGCATAAGCCCGGCGAATCTGCCACCACCACATAAATAGATGGGAGATCCTACCGTGTGCTTCAGCTTCTCTACGAAACCAACCTCATCGTCACTCACCACTTCCACCTGCGCATGTTTTGAATCAAAGTGGAGTGTTTTGGAAAATATGTAGTGCATCATGTGCGGATACGCCGGAGCACCGGGCTGCATGCCATAGTTATAACCGTACTCGTATGTTTTCCGGCCCATTATCACGGTATCGTAATCTTTGAGGCTCTGCAGATAATCCGTCACGTGTTCCCCGCTTTCGAGGAAACCCGCTGTGGTGCCGTCAGGATGGGCAATAAGGCCATCCAGCGTTGTTGCTATATGATAAATAAGTTTTCTCATTAGAATGCTTTTAGTTATTAACAATGGATGAACCGGATCTTTTCCAGAAACAGGAAGGGGCACATTTTGAAAACTCAAAATCTCGATAGATCAAATAACGAACAGTTTCGAAAAGCGAATACCCAATATTCAACACCTGATAATTAGCTATACTCGCTTTCGCCCTATGTGTGATTTAGTCTAAGCATCGAAATTTTTGGAGCTGCGCCATGGCTTTTCTGCAAAATCCGGTATCAGCGGCTTTGTTTCTCAAAAGCCGCAAAAGCTTAGAATGAGGGTAAACTGCTCATGTGTGAAAAAAAATTTAACTGACTTTCGAAAATACGCTGGTTACCAAGAGTATACTCTTGCGGACGTCAAACAGCAAACTGATTGAAATAAATGATCACAGAAAGGCGCCATTTTTAAAATGAGGAATTTAGGTGGCCCTTTAGGTAGAAGTGAAATTATCTGATCATGTTTGAAAGACCCTCTGGTTACAGAAGTACAGCCACAAAGCTAAAAAAGATAAGTCTAAAAAACCAAACATTGGCCAGCTACGTTTCACCGAATTTATCCAACTAATTGAAAATCTGGAGAATTCACATCGTGGTTAAAGTAGCAGCGATCTCTCTTATTACAACAAAATTGTAGCACGCAAGAAAAATAACGCTATATTGCAGTAAAGAGCTCAGGCTATAACGATCATTCCTCTCGCTTGCTGATCAGTGCAAGATTAGACTTCTGATTTTTATTCCACTTTTAGTTTGCCTCTTCCATAAAAAACTGGCCTCTGAGGCCTCGTTTTTTTTGTGGCTCAAGGGCAATCGGCCACTAACTACCAGCAAAGGCCATCTTTTCACATCAAGTATTTGTAGCTCAGCTACAGTAATCAGAACCTTTATGTCGCATATCCAAATTCAGTTCAGCAACTCGCTGGACAACAACTTTCAAAACTCCCTTAGAAAAAACGTTGCAAAATATTTTAAGGATCACGGACTAACCAAACACGCCAACAGCTTCATGATGCTGAAGACCGCAATATTTCTGGCGGGTTATTTCGTTCCGTATTTTATCATGCTTCTGCTTCCGCTGCCATTCTGGCTTTACGGCCTTTTTATTCTCAGCATGGCTTTTTCGCTGGCAGGCATCGGCATGTCGATTATGCACGATGCTAACCATGGTGCGTATTCATCCAGCAACCTCGCCAATCTGCTGCTGGGCTATACAATGAACCTCATAGGTGGCAACCGGTTCAACTGGCTCATTCAGCACAATGTGAAGCACCACACCTACACCAATATATATGGAGCCGACGAGGACCTTCATACTGGTGGCATTATCCGGTTTTCGCCATACGCAAAATGGCTGTGGTTTCACAGGCTACAGCACATTTATTGCTGGCTACTCTATTCACTGGGCACTTTTACCTGGCTTACCACCAAAGACTTCAAGCAGCTTACCGACCTGCATAAGCAAGGCATTATCGACAGAACTGTGTTGGTTAGGGAGGTAACTGTAATGGTACTGTGGAAGGCGTTTTACTACTTTTATATGCTGGCGTTGCCAATCATCGTCATAGATTTGCCCGTGGGCTACATCGTAGTAGGGTTTGTTTTGATGCATCTGGTTGCCGGATTTGTGCTGGGGCTAACCTTTCAGTTGGCACATGTGGTTGAGCTAACAAACCAGAGCGCAGTAGTTGGCAAAACAAAGATCGACACGTCGTGGATAGCGCACCAAACCAAAACCACGGCCAATTTTGCCAGAAACAACCGGTTCCTGAACTGGTACCTGGGAGGTCTCAATTTTCAGGTAGAGCATCACCTCTTCCCGCATATTTGCCATATTCATTACAAAAATTTATCTCCGATTGTGAAGTCTACAATTTTAGAAAACGGCTTACCTTATCATGAGCACCTCACACTCATGGCGGCTATTCAGTCTCACTACCGCACTTTAAAAAAACTGAGCCGGAAGCCCCCAAAAGTGACGGAAGCAGCTTAGGTTCAAACAATAGCCGTGCAAAAAGCATCTTCATGCCCATTGCACGGCCTACAGCTGAATCACCTTTATTTATATAGTTTTTCGTAATACTCGGTTGCCATCCGGTGGCTGGAAAAATATGGTTGTACATCCCGCATGCTGTTCTTTACTATTTCGATCCATTTGGCCGGATGGTCGTAGTAAGCAGGCAGTATCTCGGTTTCCAGGATCTTGTACATACTATTAAAATCTTCCTGATCGAGCTTTGGATGGTTGTCGAAGTCGGAGCCGTCGGGGATGAGGAAACTGTTCACCCCATGTTTGCCAAACTCGGGAATCCAACCATCCTTAATCGAAAAATTAACTGACGCATTCATGGCCGCCGTCATACCGCTGGTGCCTGAAGCTTCCCTGGGTTTGCGGGGCGTGTTTAGCCAGATGTCGCTGCCGGCTTTCATGTGCCTGGAAAGAGACAGCTCATACCCGATTAACACCGCGCAGTTGCTGAAGTCTTTGGCAGCTTTTACCAGCGAGTTGAATGTACCAATAGCCCGATGATCTTTCGGATAAGGTTTGCCCGCCCAAATTACCTGCACGGGCCGCTCGGTGTTTGTTACCAGCTTTCTGAACCTGTCGAAATCCCGGAGCAGCAAGTCCGCCCTTTTGTATTCAGCAAAACGGCGAGCCCATACTATAGTTAGCACCGTAGGGTCGAACAACTTGCCACACTGGTCTGCCACAATTTCAAACAACTGCCTTTTCAGCTCGTTTTTCCTGGCAATCAATGCCATATCATCGTTTTTTTCGAGAGCGTCGCTCAGCTGCTTATCCGCCCAATAGCTCACGTTCTGGGCATTCGTTATCGGGATGATGGCACATGTACTATCGAACCCGCCCCACATTTCCTTCGAAACTTTAGCGTGTATTTTGGACACGGCGTTGGCTTTTTTGGCCATTCTGAGTGCCGCTACGGTGTAGCTTACCCTGCCTGTGCCATCGGTTAGCCATTCGATTTCCTTGTCGGTCCATCCCTGGGGGAAAAAACCTATATTTTGCAGCAGTTCGAGGCTATGCTCTTCGTTTCCGGCTTTTTCAGGCGTGTGGGTAGTAAACACGCACTTCTCCTTCAATTTCTTCTTGTCTTTGGCTGCGGCATACAGGTGCGTGAAAGCCGGCAACCCGTGCCCCTCATTCAGGTGGTAGATGTCGGCACCACCAAGCGCTTCTACTACCTTCAGCCCACCTACGCCAAGCACCATGCTTTGCGCTACACGGGTGAGCTCGTTGTCTTCGTACAAGCGGTGGGTAATGGTGCGGGAGAGGTAGTCGTTTTCGGGTATATCGGTACTTAGCAAATAAATAGGGGCGCTGCCGAAGGTATCTGCCTTCAGCGCAAAAGCCCGTGCTTTTACGCCACGATTATCAAAAATGGGCACATCAACCACGATGCCGGTATCTTCGAGGAAGCTGTAATTTTTCTCCGTCCATTGCACACCCAGCGACTGGTCCATGTTCCGGATTTGGTCATAGTAGCCATACTTCCACAAAATCCCGATCCCGATCAGATTCTGCCTGAGCTCGTAGGCGCTCCGCATGTGCGACCCGGCAAGAAATCCTAACCCTCCCGAATAGATCTTCAGCGACTGATCGATGGCGAACTCCATGCTGAAGTAGGCCACCTTTTGCTTGAATTTAGAATCGTATTTATAAGGATGGTACCACTTACTATATTCACTCATAGATATATGTCTTTACGTTGGAACGTCCAAAATAGGTAAAACGGTAGCAGAAGGACAAAAACTGCGAAAGGGTTTTTCACTACAACGTTTGCGGAATGGAATGCATTGTTTTTTCCGGCTTGCGAGGCGCTCCACAGTGCCGCAGTAACGTTGTTGTAAGGCTTACGGCTAATGCTTCATCTCCATATTGAGCATGCAGCCGATTGGCTCGGTTTTGTTGGGCATGATCACATTGCCGCTTAAAGCCGCTGCGATGGCGTCGTCAAGATAGTTCTCCGTAACCACATTGCGGTATTTGCCTAGCTCGTAGAACCAGTTATCTATCTTTCCCCGGTAAAGCAGATCGCCTTCCTTGCTTACCAAAAACACCTCGGGAGTCACTTTACCTTTAAACACATGGGTAAACACCTTGCGGCTATCAAGCAAAACAGGAAAGTCGAGCTGATAGGTGGAAGCGAAAGTGTCAATTTTTTCGCGGGTTACACCGTCAGCCGGCGCAATGCCTATTACCTGTAGCACGTCTGCTGCATATTTGGAATTCAACTCTCTGAATTTTGCTCCGTATTTCTGGCAAATGGGACAGTCGTGCGCCAGCAATATGTAAAGGGTGAAGTCGTGCGCTTTATAGTTTGATAGCGAAAGCGTGGAGCCGTCATAGTTTTCGAGCTCGAGCTTATCCAGCACAGCCGCGTAGTTGCCGAGAGGCGCGGGAATTTGCTGCGAAAAAGCCGGATAGGCCACAGCAGCCAACAGCAGCCAGCAGCACACTGCACACCAGCGAAATACGATTGCACGCATAACCTTAAAGATAAAGCTTATTACCCTTGATAAAAAAATACTACAAACCTTTGCAATATCTTTCTAAATCAACAACAATCCTTCTACTTTCGGTTTCGTTTAAGGTACTTAACCAACAGGAGCAAAAAGTCAATACATGAATTTTTCATTCCCTCAGTTTCTTTGGGCTTTGTTTGCGCTGTCTATTCCAATTATTATCCACCTTTTCAACTTCAGAAAAGCGCGAAAAATATACTTTTCGAATATGGACATGCTCCGGCATGTAAAGCAAACCAGCAGTTCGAAACTCAAGCTTAAACACTGGCTAGTTCTTTTCTCCAGGCTTCTCGCCCTGTTTTTCCTGGTGGTAGCATTTGCCCAGCCGTTTGTGCCTGCAAAAAGCGGGCAGGAGGCTTCCGGCGAGGTAGTGATCTACGTCGACAACTCCCAGAGCATGAGCAACCTCACTTCGGCTGAGGCCCCGGGGCTCGACATTGCCGTGGGCATGGTGCAGGAGCTGGTAAACAGCTACCCGCGGGAAACACGCTTTCAGCTAATAACCAACGACTTCGCGCCTTTTTCCAACCACTCCAAAAGCCGGGTAGATATTGAAGAAATACTTACGGAGCTATCGTACTCACCCATTTTAAGGTCGCCGGACGAAATCCTGCGCCGGATGAACTCAGGCACCACGGGGAAGGACGTTTATTGGATCAGCGATTTTGCCTACAGCCCCGACGAACCTTCGGTGTACGCCGACACCTCCAATGCGTTCAGGTTTTTGCCCATCCGTTTCCCGGTTACCGCCAATATTTTTATCGATTCGGCCTATCTCGAAACGCCATCGCTGATGGAGGGGCAGGCCAACAAACTGTTTGTTTCACTTAGAAATACTGGCAACAACGACCGTGAAGACCTGCCTGTTAAGTTATTTGTAAATGACATTCAGGTGGCTTCGCTCACCACCGATTTGGTGTCCAATGCGCATACCACACTTTCTTTCGAGCTCAACTTTGCGCTTGACGAATTCAACAAGGCTTACCTGAGCATTGAAGATTTTCCGGTGCTGTACGACAACGAATTTTATCTCACGCTCAATAGCACCCGCAAAGTATCGATACTAGAAATTAGGGGCAGCAACGCACCCAGATCGGTGAGCAGGGTGTATGGAAACCCCGATCTTTTCGATTTGCAAAGCTTCGAAGTTGGCAATATCGACTACAGCCGGTTCGATGCTTCGGAGCTCCTGGTTATCAATGAGGTAGAGCAACCAAATAGCGGGCTGCTGGCTTTCGTGTCCAGCTTTCTTTCGTCAGGGAAAACTGTATTGCTAATCCCTTCTGCCGGCAATTTCAGCACCGACTGGACGCAGGTTTTCGGCGGATTGAAGCAGGCAACCACAGGCCGGCAAGACATCGCCCCACCCGACCTTGCCAATCCGTTTTTCAGAAACATATTTGAGTCGAAGGAAGACAGGATCGAAATGCCCAATGCGACAAGGCAGCTTTCGTGGGGCAATACCGGCGACCACCTGCTGCGGTACCGCTCGGGTGCCCCCTACCTGAGCGAATTATCAGTAAGCGGCGGCGGCTTGTACCTGCTGGCC
>CBFGTI010000078.1:0-25900 GCA_965651695.1 uncultured Imperialibacter sp.
CATCCTTATTACCGCCTTCGGGTTTATGGGTATTCTTGTGCTGGAGTTTGGCACTTTCAAGAGCTCGCTCATTGTGCTTTCTGTTATACCCTTAGGCATTATAGGTGCCATACTCATGCTATTGGCAACCGGCTATACTTTTTCCTTCACGGCTACTGTGGGTTTAATTGCGCTGGTGGGAATTGAAGTGAAGAACTCCATCCTGCTGGTCGATTTCACCAATCAGCTGCGAAGAGACGGCATGGAACTCAATAGAGCAATACATCAGGCAGGCGAGGTCCGGTTTGTGCCTATTGTGCTTACCTCCCTCACAGCCATTGGCGGCCTAACTCCATTGGCATTGGAAGGCAACCCGCTTTATTCTCCGCTAGCTGTGGTGCTAATAGGAGGCCTTATAAGCTCTACGCTTCTTTCGCGGATTGTGACGCCCGTTCTTTATAAGCTGCTGCCACCAAGGGTGGAGGTTGTGGAGAAGGAAGCGCCGGAAGAAGGGGTGGCTTTGGTGCCTGTGGGGGTGTAAGCCAGAATTGTAACCCTCCCGAATGGCTGCGAACTGTTCGGGAGGGCCTATTTAAAAAAAAATATCATTCTTTGGGCAGGTGTGCTCTGGTCGGGTTTTCTGATATTGACTACACACAATGACTTCATTGTTTTGAAAGTCCGATGTCAAATCGTAAAGTGACTTGATGTGTGGTCCATTTAAAATAATTTGTATAGAAGTAACGGTTTCCCTCTGTTCGTTCGAGCGAGTATTCTAAACCATAATTTTTGCCGTTTAGGTCTTTAACGATGCCAATACTGGCTTTTACTCCCAGCTCATCATCTATTCCAGTTTCTGAGGTTCCAATGCCTCGAAACCTGGTAGATGTTTTATTTTTTATTTGTAATCCATAGACACCCCCAACGGAAATAAAAGGTCTCAGCGATTTTGTGGGAAACATATAGTATATCGAGATCGGGATATCCAAATAAGTTATGTCGAACGTATGAAATTCGTCACGTACCGTGGGTCTCCCACTGTACGAGGCTTTCTTTCTTATTAAATTTAAATCTACCTGACCAAACAATTTCCCGTTGTATGAAGCATTAAAAAACATCCCGCCTGACAGATTTCTGCTTGTTTCGAAATCGAATGAGTAGTAAACCGAGTTGACGTCTGGAAAGACCATACCATTGTTGGCAACGCCAAGCCGAACGCCTGCTCTCCATTTGGTAAGCGTAACTTTTTTGTTGGAAACCTGTTCGCCCGGTGCTATACACTCGTTGTATTTTTCTATTATTTCAAAAATTTTTTGAGGATTAAACGGTGTTTCTTCTATTTTTCCTTTTAACCGTGGACAGTCTGAGGTGAGATAGATTAGTGTCCTCACGTATCTTTTATCTTCGATTAATTTTCTGTCCTCAACTTTATCTTCTTCATGTTTTAGCTCTAGCAAGGCCCCGTCGGCTGTTGTTACGTACAGCGAGGTGTAGTATTGGTATAAACTAAGTTGCCCATTGATAATCCTTAAAATGAAGGCTTTTTTTCCCTCGGGTAAAGTAGTAGAAACATATTCACGGCCTCCTTCCAGCGAGACGTATTTGACCGTCGAGGGAGTTAGTTCTTTAAAAACCTCACCTTTCTGAGACTTGAACAAAAGCTCATCGTAGATGTCTTTTTTGTCCTTCGCGAGACCAACTATAGAATCGCCCTCGCTGGTGATAACATAACCCTTGAGGGTATTGTACTCTTGTGAAAAAGCTGCTTCAAACAGAGCTGAGCAGAAGATTGAAAGAAAAAATATTTTTTTTATCATAAATGGAGATGTTACAAACAGAAAAAGTACCAATGGTTTTTTAACTAAAAGTCGCATTATAGTGGCATGTGAGTCAACTCCCCTTTCGCCGTACCCACTTTTCACTAATCTCGCTTAAAGCGGGCACTTTTTCCAGATTGAAAGACTAAAGTTGCCAATAAAGAGAAAGTTACTTCCTCAGATTGAATGTGACGAAAGCGGTAATACAGTGGCCTTTCCATTTCGCCTTATCCTGGTACGTTCGGTTTACCAGATTTGAGGTATACAGATATTCAAATGCAACAGTACTGTTTTTGAACTGTTTTGCAATGCCTGCACCAAGCCGGATTCCCACAACATCATTATTCATCTCAAGGGGCACATCTCTTTCGTTTACCATTCTCACAACCTCTTGTTTTAGCGCCATTCCATACATTCCGCCCGCCGAAATAAATGGCTGAACAAATTTTGTTAGCAGTGAGTAGTAGATGCTAAGAGGTATTTCGAGGTAGCTGTATGAGATAAAAACACTATCTATGAAGAAGCCCTCAACAACGTAGTTGCTCACATCACCTTTGAAGGTGGCTTCCTTGTTTGTGACAATTAGCTCGGCTTGAAAGGATAGCTTATTGTTATGGGTGAAGTTTACAACAGCCCCGGTGTAAGTTCCTGTGTTGGTATTAAATTTTTGGTCATAATATCTGCTGTCAGAAACGAAATAGTAAAAATCATTACTTGAAATTCCACCCCTGATACCGACGCTAACCTTTGGTTTGACGATACTGCCGCTTGAGTGCTGCTCGTCCTCCGGCCGCATGCATTTGTTATAGGTCTCTATGATTTTCGAAAGTTCCAGTGCATTATAACTTACGGTTTCAATTTTGGTTCTTATGTTGGCACAGTCGGACGTAAGATAGGCCAGCGTCCTCACATACCTCTTATCTTCAATCAGCTTCCTGTCAACAACTTTATCTTCAGGTATTGGTAATTCGATGTGTTCGCCCCCGGCTGTTCTCACATACATGGTGTTTTTATCCTGGTAGAGGCCAAAATATCCCCTTATCAGCTGAAGCATAAACGCCTTTTTGCTCTGAAGGCTCACCGATTCATAAAAATACCTGCCTTGAATTAAGAAGCCTTTGATATCGCCGGGCACAAATTCTTCGTATGAATCGGAGTGAGTAGCCTTAAAGGACAGGGATGTGGACAAATCATCGCGATTTCTTATCAGTCCAGGTATCGTATCATTGTTCAGCCCAATCACCGCTCCTTCCACTGCGTTGTATTGTTGTGAAAAGACAATATTTGCTTTCGCTAGCGCGAAAAAAAGCACGGCGGGAAAGAACAATTTTTTAATCATCTCGATTTTTTCCGAAAAGTTAGTATAAAATCCCGTTCGAAAAATAGAGGCAGTTTAAAAGAATTTTCCTCACAATTTAATTTACCTAATCAGCGCCAGTTGCTCCAGCACATCTTTATTCCCGGGGGCTAGTGCCAGACTTTTCATAAACGCATCTTTTGCCCTGGCCTCATCACCCATTCTCATATAAAACCGGCCAAGGGCATAATGACTCATGTAGTCGTCCGGGAAAAGCAGGCAATTTAATGTATAGGCGACTTTCGATTTCGGTATTTCGAATGAAGTAAACAGCTTGAGACCATAAGTGCTCAACTCCGATCTTTTGTGAATAAGGGGTTTGTAGAGCTGGCAAAGCGAGTCGATGTGGTTCAGAGCATACTGGTGTCCGTATTCTTCCAATACCGTATTGAGCCTTGTTACAATCCGGTAGCTGGGGTCGTAGCCACCTTCCAGAATGGCCGCTACGTCTTTTTCAAGCGTTTCAACCGGAAACTCCACTATTCGCCCCACTTCTGTGCTGTCTGCGTAAAACACCATTGTTGGCACCCGGTGGATGTTCAGTCCTTCTTCTTCGTGAAAGGGGCTTTGTTTGTAATTTTGAAGGGTGCTCTCAAGCCCAATCATCCGGTAAGAGCCGTACTCAGCCACGTCGAGGACTTTCAAAAACCTTGGCACCTCTCTTCTGCTGTCGCCGCACCATGTTCCCAGGTATATCACCACCGAGTCGATTGCACCTAATTTTTCTTTTATGGAGCCTGTAGCCGATGTGTCAACCGAATAGTTGTTGTACTCGGTGTTGTACCAATCGTTGAAGGGAGGGGAGGTTAATCTTTCCCGGTTGATGGGGCCCAGGAGTTTGGTTGCACCGTGGTGGTTGGTGTATTCAACCATCTTTTGCCCGAACGATGAACATGCAACCAGGCATAAAATAATGATAAGAAGTGTTCTCATAGTTTTAGATTAGACGGGCCAAAACTAGAAAGCGCCCCGGAGAGGTTGTGTTAACGAAAACCTAACATTTGTTAATGAAGTGTTAAGGCAATTTTGCGGAATAAAGCCCCGGCAGTTGCTTACCGGTTGTAAGCGGCCGTGCCTGGCTGAAACGTCCGCCACGAATGCCAAAACTCCTGGTAGGCAGGCACCTTCTTCAGCTGGCTTCCCAGCAAAACACCCTCGATACATTCCCCTTTCCAGCTCCAAATCGATCCGGTGTTGACGTCTTTAAGCAATTGCGCTGAGTCAGCAAGCTGAAACACAAGGCTGTCCCGTTGCCATGCATGAAATGAGAGACTGTCGCTTTCTATAGCGAGCAGCACAGGAACCGCAGCCAGCGTGTCGTTAATCACCCTGGTTTTTACCAGCTGGTTCCAGTCGTAGGCTTTTGATTTTCCTTGCAGCGAAATGCCCACCACCCACGATTTGTCTTTCCAGGAGGCCGCATCTCTGCCGGTTAGGTCGCTGCCGGGGTCGCCTTCGTCGTACTCCTTCAGGTGCTCATACTTGTCGGCAAAAAGGCTGTCGGGCTGCAAAATAAGTGAGGCCGGATGTTTTTCGAGCCACGCAGCCAGTGCCATTTGTTCCGAAGGCAGCTCCGGCAGAAAGGTGCCGGTTAAAGGGCCTGCTATGGCCTCTCCATTTACCTGCCGCCACCACGAGCCGGTGCGGGTGTCTTCAAACATGGCATTAAAGTGGTCCATACCTACCAGGCGAAACGTTTCAGGCTGCCCGTTTACCTCGGGTGCGAAAATGCGGCCGGTTCTGCAAACCGTGCAGTAGGTTACCATTACAGGCACCCCGCCCACGGTGTCGCGAACCTGGTGGTGATAGCCAATATTTTCAATCGGGTAGGCTTTGGCTTCACCGTTTAGCTCAATGCCCAGCACAAGGTCGGTGGCAGCGTAGGGCGTCTCTGCTGCCGAAGCAAAAGCGGTGGTTTTGGGTTGGTAAAACATTTTATCGGCCAGAAACCTGAAGTTGAACATGTAAAAGACACCCAGGTAGAGCAAGAGAAATGTGCCGATGGTGATTTTTGCTCCCCGGCCGCCCAACTGTAGAAAGTAAAAGGCCGGATAGGCTATAAGAAGCAGCCCTGCCAGTCGGAAGTAACCAATGTTGTTGTGCAGAAGGTAGGCGAAGTCGATACTATCCATTCGCTGGCTACCGGGAAAGGGCATGATGAAGTATACCTTCAGAATTTCGGAAGCAAAAAGGATGATAAAACCGACAACCAGCAGGAGAGTTTTCATTGCTTTAAAAATTGAAAACGGAAGATAATTAAAGCAGTTTCATTTTGGATCAAATGCTGATCTTTAATTATTTAGAAACAAATGTCGTTTAGTTAGGCCGGTTATCCCTCTTCTGGAGAGGGCACAATGCTCTTAAGTTAAGGGCTGCTGGTTGGTCACAAGACCAACCAGGCCGCTCGGAGGGCCGCTCGGAGAGGCGGCGGACTGCACACAGACGCCCCTGTTGGAGTTGTCCCGGACGGAGTCCCGGACGGAGTCTCCAACAGGCTGACGAGCTTAACTTAAGAGCATTGGGAGAGGGCTGGGGAGAGGATTATAGAAATCTAACTAAACGACATTAAATCAGAAACCTTTAAATCAAATCATTCAGCATGGCAATTCCGTTTGTTGCAGTACCTAAAACCAACCCGAGAGATAAATCGGCCCCACCAACTTATTATGCTACAGCCAAAAGCTCGGGCACCGTCGATCTGAGAAAAATAGCTGCCGACATTAAAGATATGAGCACAGCCAGTATGGCCGACGTGATGTTGGTGCTACAGGCGATTGAGGAGGTGGTGGACCGCCACCTGGCCAACGGCAAAATAGTTGACTTGGGATTTGTGAAGCTGAGCCCGGCTGTATATTCCGATGGGCACGAGACCAGCGAGGAAGTAACACCCCGCGCCATTAGAAAGATAGGCGTGGTGGCCAAAGTAGGGAAGCGATTGGCGGGCAGGTTGCGCACCGCCGATTTGATAAGAAAGCGGTGATTGGCCCGGCCCAAGGCGATACAAACTTAGGTTCAAGGCCTATAAATTGCTCATTCAAGGCAGCGCTTCTTTCCGTTAAAGCCTTTACTTTAGGTAAACACCATGGTGTCTTAAATGAAACACCATGGTCTTTTATGTCAAACACCATGGTCTTTTGGTTGAAACACCATGGTGTTCTTCGTTTGTACAAGCCCGTTGCCGCCAATGTACCGCCTTGATCCCATAAAAGTAAAGGGCGGAGCGGAACGGTGAACCGCCTTGAAAGCCGCTCGTTTCGGCGTTTAAGTCTAAGTGAGGATAAGTTGAAGCGCCTTTCGGTTCGGCTTTCTGCACTACGTAAAAGACGCTTCCTGTGGTGATTCGGCGGTAAAAGCCGGGTCTTTTCTGTCGCTCAACAACTCAGACGACTGATAAAGAAATACCAGCAGAAGGATTTCGAACACGGTTAATACCACCAGCCCGGGTAGTGCAAGTATAACGGTGAGCAAAGCAAGGCCTGAAGCCATGCCCAGCAGGCCGGTTACCAGGGCATAGGAGCCATAAGTTGTTTGGTATTTTATTACTCCAAGCGAGAACACAATGTAAAGGGCGCCGAAAAGAATGGATTGAGACACCTTGATGCCGATGGCAGTTGCCTCATCGCTATAGAAGCCGTAGATGTCGGCTCCCACGGCCAGTATATTACCCGCCATGAGCATAATACTTGCCCCACGGAGTAGTGTATTGGGGCTGGCAAAGCTCAGCTTGTAAAACCCAAAGATAAATACCGTAAAAGTAACCATTACCAGTGCTTTAATGGAAATGAACCAGGGTTCCAGCGTATCGTAGGTAAAAGGGTAATTATCCCAGAGCGTGTAGTCCAGCATGGTTTCGGCAAAGGCGAGCAGCAAATAGGCAATACCCACGTAGAAAGCTACTTTGAGGTAAGGAATGGCTTGTTTTGCTTCAACGGAGCTGTTGCTCTCACTGTCTTTTTCAGCCACCTGGGTGTAGTCGTATCCCAGCGCATCCAGTATGGTTTTGATGGTAAAGCTGCGGGGTGTAACCTCACCGGCTTCTATCCGCTGAATGGTACGCACGTTTATATTGCAGCGTTCTACCAGTTCCTCTTGGGTCATGCCTTTGGCCTTCCTCAGCTCGAGGATTTTCTGGCCTAACTCGGGTTGCTTCATTTGTATCAGATTTTTGTGTGACACTGCAATTTCCTTTGAATTTCTGAAGAATAGCCCGAAAAAGGGGCGGATTAGACCCGGCAATCAACCCGGCATTTACCCGACATTTGGTCGGTGGCTTCCCGAAAGTTCTGAAACTTTCGGGAAGCTGGTGATACATTACTCCATCCCTCTCATCACGCCCAATTCTAGTCCTCTCAACTCGGCCAGCCCCCTTAGTCGCCCAATAGCCGTATAGCCGGGGTTGGTTCTTTTGTGCAGGTCGTCGAGCATTTGGTGGCCATGATCGGGCCGCATAGGTATGGATACCTGCCGCTTTTTCATCAGCGTTACCAGTTCTTTTACTACGGCATACATATCTACGTCGCCATCAAGGTGGTCGGCTTCGAAGAAGTTGCCTTCCGCATCGCGGCGGGTGCTGCGCAGGTGCAGAAAGTGGATGTGGTCGCCCAGCCGCCGCACCATGCCGGCCAGGTCGTTGTCGGCACGCACACCATAAGAGCCGGTGCAGAAGCAAAGACCGTTGGCAGGAGAAGGCGCCGCGTCAATCAGCTCCCGGGCATCTTTTTCTGTGCTCACAATCCTCGGAAGCCCCAGAATAGGATAGGGGGGGTCGTCCGGGTGGATCGCCATCTTTAGCCCCTCCGCTTCGGCAACAGGCACTACCTGTTGAAGAAAGTGGAAAAGGTTTTCTTTCAGGCGTGTTGCGTCAATACCCTTGTAGGTATCGAGCGCTGTGAGGATTTGCTCCACGGTAAACCGCTCCTCACTACCGGGAAGGCCCTGCAGGGCGTTGCTGAAAAGGATGTCCTTCTCCGCTTCACCCATAGAATTGAAGCGGCTTTTAGCTTTGGCAATTTCTTCCGTACTGTAATCGCTCTCGGCGCCAGGCCTTTTCAGCATAAAGAGGTCGAAAGCAATAAAGGCCGATTTTTCGAAACGCAGTGCCTTGCTGCCGTCGGGCATGGAGTAGGCGAGGTCGGTGCGCATCCAGTCCAGAATGGGCATAAAGTTGTAGGTCACGACCTTCAGGCCACATTTGGCCACGTTGCGCAGGCTGGTTTTGTAGTTTTCGATATGCTGCTGGTAGTTGCCCGACCGCTTTTTGATGTCTTCGGATACCGGCAGGCTTTCGATCACAGTCCAGGTCATGCCGGCGGCTTCCACCTCTTTGCGACGCTTGTCGATTTCTTCTACGGTCCATACATCGCCAACGGGTATGTGATGCAGCGCGGTAACAATGCCGGTGCAGCCCGCCTGGCGAATGTCGGAAAGGCTTACTGGGTCTTTCGGGCCGTACCACCGCATTGTTTGTTCCATTAAGTAGGGCATATCAGAATGTTTTTTCGTGTTATCGTATTTCATTTGCTCGCTTGAGGATTTCGAACTCAACCTCCTGAGAAATTCGAAAGTGAATCTTCTTTAACTCATTAATGATTGATTTCACTGAGGTAATGTACCCCACTTTCTTCGCTTGAAGGAGCACCCCTAAAGTCCCGGTAAAGCTGAGTTGTAATTTTTCGGCCGTTCGTCTTCCATTTAGTTCGTCCATTACTAAAAATGCGCCTTTGTTCCTGAGCGAGCGCAATGGCACTGGCTTCACCGGCATCAAGCGAATTCAACAATAACTTCAAATAACTCTCATTTCGTGCGGGAACTATTTTAACCCAATTGAGTAACGGCTGCCCGAATTCCTTCCTGATTTCTTCTGTAACGGCTATTTCACCAAAAACACGCTGAAGAATATCTAATCTGCCAATTCTATCTAAAGTAATCAGGCAACTTGTATCAACGATTACCATCGAGGAATTTTTCCAGGCTCACGATGTCTTTTTGCAGGTCCACCTTCGACTCGCTAAATGCGGATACCCCGTAGTTTCCCATACGCTCTATAAACTCTCTCTTGGAAATGCCTGCCAAATCTGCTGCCTGGCCAGCCGTCAATTTACCCAATTGATAGAGTTGAGTTGCCACGATCATTGCTATCTCAGCCTCATCAAACTCTTCCGGTATATTTAAGGTTATACTTTTCATCTCCATTGGCTTTGTTGGATATAAAGATACGTAAGTTCGCATTTGACTTACAATTTTAGGATCATTTGTCGTAGGGACTGGAGGTTAGTCGATTTAACCGCGCCCTTTCGGTGGCAACCGGATCAACAGCGAGCTAAAATCCCACCGAATTTCCCCCGTCCACTGGCAGCACCACACCCGTGATGTACTTAGCAGCGTCACTTGCCAGAAATAAAGCAGCTTCGCCTATGTCGGCAGTTTCACCGAGGTAGCCCATTGGCGTGCGGGCAAGTACCTTATTTTTTCGCTCCGGATCGTTGTTGAGTGCTTTGGCAGACATGTCGGTGGCGATAAAGCCTGGCGCAATACAGTTGACCCGAATGCCCCGTGGCGACAATTCGGTAGCCATGGCACGGGTCATGCTTTCGATGGCACCTTTAGAAGCCGAGTAGGCGATTACCTTTG
Source organism: uncultured Imperialibacter sp. (assembly GCA_965651695.1). Lineage (GTDB taxonomy): Bacteria > Bacteroidota > Bacteroidia > Cytophagales > Cyclobacteriaceae > Imperialibacter. The sequence goes on from CBFGTI010000078.1 coordinate 9,784, forward strand.
GAATGCCATACTGCGAGGCCATGGAGCTGATGTTGACGATGCTGCCTTTACCGTTTTTTAGCATGGCTTTTACTACCTCCCGGGAGAGTGTGAACATGCTGTTGACGTTGGTGAGCATGATCCGCTGAAAATCTTCGTCTGTCACTTCTGTGAATTCTTTTTTCAGGTTGATGCCGGCGTTGTTGACCAGGATGTCGACAGGTCCGAATTCCGCAGTAATCTTCTCTGTCAGTGCCGGAATGCCTTTGAGATCCGAAAGATCGTACGAAACGGTATGGCAGTTTTCTCCCAGCTGTTTTTTCGCAGCGCCTAGCTTCTGCTGGTCACGCCCGATAATGATGGTAAAGATGTTGTTGCTGGTAAAAGCGGCGGCAATAGCCAGACCGATGCCTGATGCCCCGCCGGTTACGATGGCTGTTTTTCTATTCATTTGATCCTTATAGGAGTTGCTTTGATACTTGCAAGAGATACTTTTAGCAGATTGATGTCTGAAGTAAATATCAATTTGCCTTGATTGTATTCATGCAAAGACTCGAAGTGGTCGAGTAAAAATTGTCTGCTTTTTTTTATCAATCTTTTCCGCATCTTGGTTTCAAAAAAGAGGTGTTATTCAGGTGCGCTAAAACTTTCTTATCTTTGGTAAAGGTCATGTTACAGCGAATGTAAGAAATGCTAAAACGATATGAACACCAAAATTATAACAATTGATCTTCCCTCAGACATACTCTTGTCTTTGAATGAGACTGAAAACGATCTTGTAAGGGACATTAAGATTTCGCTGGCGATCAGGCTGTACAGTTTACAGAAGCTTAGTATTGGAAAAGCGGCGGAACTTAGCGGCTTGTCTCGTTTCGATTTTGAGACCCAACTATCGGAAAGTGGTATTTCTATTTCAAATTTAACTATTGAGGATGTGATGAACGATTCTCGCAAACTACTGTAATGTTAAAGGGAATTGTTATAGCAGATGCAGGCCCTATCTTTTCTCTCGCAATCGTAAAAAAGCTCGACATCCTGAGTTCACTGTTTGATCAAATCAGAATCCCAGTAGCAGTCTGGGCGGAGATTACTACAAAGCAGGACACGCCATTTTACAGTGAGATTGTTGTTTTTTTTGAGGAAAGGGTAGCATCCCTCGAAAGATTTAACGACTTAACCTTTACTTTGGGAAAGGGGGAGGCCGAGTCGATTCTTTTGTATAAAGAACTTGAAGCCGACTATCTTCTGATCGACGACAAGAAAGCCCGGACTCTGGCAGAAAACTTCGGCATCCAATGCATCGGTACAATTGGAATTTTGGTAGCTGGCCAGGAAAAAGGGTTGATCGACCAGTTGAGACCATTATTTAAGTTGCTTATCGGTAACAAGCGGTACTATTCGGAAGCGCTTCTGAATAAAGTACTTCAGGAAAAGGGCGAATTGCCGTTGTGAGGTGCCTCAATTCCCCGGAGCAAAAGGAAACTTCAACCCCTGGTAATATGCCAGCGGCTTATCGGCCTTCTCCACACCGGAGGGAAACGGTCGCTTCGAAAACGTCTGAAAGTACAGCAGGCAGGCATTGCGCCACCACACAGCCTCTTCTTCCTGAATGGCCAGCAGCATTTTGGTGTGCTCCCAGCGTTCGGCATCTACCTTGTCTTTTTGCTGCTCCCAGGTCTGTTGCATCTGCCGTACTTCGTCTACGCCCTGCTGGTAGTGCAGGCATATTTCATCCCAAAGGGTTTTGCCTGATTTCATTTTAAAATCCCAGGGCAGGTGGTGAAACCACAGCAGGTCCTGGTCGGGGCAGGTGCGGGGGTTTTCGTACTTCTTTCTTACCTCGGGCGCATACTGCTCAAGCGCATTGCTGCCTGTTTTGGTGCGGTCGAAGCCGATTCCGTGTTCGTCGGCCTTGTGGTAGTACACCGACGTCCAGTCGGCCCGTGGCATCTGCGATACCCACGGCGCCGGCCCATAATGGTGCCCGGCGCCCATAATGTGGTGGAGGCCGAGTGGCGTCATGTAGTTAACTACCGTTTCCCTGGATTGCAGCATCATGTTCCGCACGGGTTCCAAAAAGGCGGAGTCGGCGGAATACGTCATTTTTAGCCATTCGCTGGCGATGTGGCGCGACGATAGTTGGTGGTTCCAGGCCAGCCTGCCGTAAGCAAACCAGTTGGCCTGGCCGAAGGGGTGCCCAGTCCAGTTGCGGTCGTCGCCTATGTTGGTAACGCCGGCCATTCCTGTGAGTGGCTGTTCGTCAAGGCTGCCATCCACCACTTTGGCTACCGTTGAGCCTTCGCCCTGCGTCCAGGTGTCGGCATCGAGGCACTCTTTAAACATAGGCGCCAGGTAGCACAAGTTGGTGGCCTGGCCCAGGTATTCCTGCGTTATTTGAAATTCGGCCATAATCGGCGTTTTAGGCATGGCACCGAAAAGCGGATGGAAGGGTTCGCGCGGTTGAAAGTCGATGGCTCCGTTTTTCACCTGCACCATCACGTTTTTTCTGAAGGTGCCGTCTAGTGGCTTAAACTCGTCGTACGCCTGCTTGGCACGGTCCACCGGCTGCTCGTTGCTGTACACAAAGGCCCGCCACATTACAATGCCACCGTGAGGCGCCACGGCATCGGCCAGCATATTGGCGCCCTCACCGTGGCTGCGGCCGTAGTTCTGCGGACCGGGCTGCCCTTCGGAGTTAGCTTTTACCGTAAATCCGCCGAAGTCGGGGATGTATTTGTAAATCTCTGTCACCTTGTCTTTCCACCATTGCTGTACAGCGGGGTCCAGCGGGTCGGCGGTCTGCAGGCCACCGATTTCTATTGGGGCGCTAAACCTGGCGGTGAGGTATACCTTCAGCCCATAAGGCCGGAACACGTCTGCCAACGCCTTTACCTTTTCGAGATACATGGGCGTAAGCACCAGGGCATTGGCATTTACATTGGTGAGTACGGTGCCGTTGATGCCGATGGAGGCGTTGGCCCGGGCGTAGTCGATATACCGCGGGTCGATATAGCCGGGAAGCAAATGCCATTTCCAGAGTGAAAAACCGGCGTAGCCCCTTTCCACGGTTCGGTCGAGGTTGTCCCAGTGGTTGAGGATGCGGTGCTGCACTTTGGGGGTGTCTGTAATCGTAAAATCGCTATCGAGGGGAATGTGGGTTTGTATCAGACGAAGCAAATGGAAGGTGCCGTACAATACACCCACATCGGTGTTGGCGGCTATTACCAGGTACTGCTGCCCGCCAATGTTTTTGTTGCTAAGCAGGTAGCCTTCCGGCCCCAGCGATTTCAATTCGTTTTCAATGTCGAGATTTCTGATGGCCGATGAGCCGGCGGGGGTGCCCGCAATGATCCAACCTGTTTTTCCATCTGCATTGCCAGTTGCTATGGGTTTGTCTAAAAGACCCGATAGCCCTGTAGCCAATTCTTTTTTTGCGGCTTCTATTGTGGGAGAGGAGCCCTCCATCGAAAACCCGTAAATCTGGCTTCTGTAGGCGTTTAGCACCTGTTCATTGTCAATCCGCCGGTAGCGGAGCCAGAGCTCGTAACCGTCTTCAGCTTGAACGGAAGTAAAAAACAAGCAAAAGACCAGAAGCAGCGAGATGGATGGCAGCAGAAGCAGCAGTTTTTTCATTCGGCAGGTGATTTTTTAAATTTTTTCAATATAACGGTTTGATGATGTAAAATGAAAGTGTTGTGGCAGGAGAGGAGGCAGACAGTTCTCGGGGATACTACTACAATGTTTCAACGATCTCCCCCGGCCGGAGGCTTTGAACAATGCTCCGACAGCATCTCGCTGGCCCGTTAAAAAAAGAAAGACCGGGACAATGCCCCGGCCTCTCTTCGAATTCTACTACTACTTACTTACAATCGATTATCTTTAATTCATTAATACTGTATCGCTCAAGGGTTTCATGATGTTGCCTTTTTTCAGTTTTGGCTTGTTCTCCAGTACTGTATACGTTTTCTCCTTATAAGCAGTTCTGGCATTTATAGCAGCGGAGCCGGTTATCACTTCCAGGGCCTGTGCCATCATCGGATCCGTTTCGTCTCCAAAGGGCTTCGCCTCCAGCAAATTATCTTCGATAAAGTAGTCGGGCGTTAATCCATCTGCAAAATCTGTAACGCCTTCAGCGTTCGCATATTTCATTACCACCGGCATAATTGCATAATTATGCGAAGGGTTCCGGTCGGTATCGTAAATTACATACGAGCCGTAGAACTTGCCGTAGGTGGGTTCTCCGATTGCCACCACATCCATGTATGGCTCCAATCCATTGATAATGAGTTCGCTGGCTGAGGCTGACCCTGAAGTGGTAAGAAACACTACCCGGTTTATTCCCAGGTTAACGGGGCTGTCGTCAAAACGGACAGCCAGGTTGTCGGAATCCTCCCCATCGGCTTCCTTAAAATAATTTTCAAGCCCGTCGTTGTATTCGAAGCTTACGAATATCTCTTTCGATATAGTAACAGCCTTGGGTGCAATGGCGTTGGCAATGTGTTTTGCAGCTTTTATTTCACCGCCGGGATTGTACCTCAGGTCCATTATCAACTCCGTTACCCCTTGCGCTTTCATTTCGGTAAACACGTCGTCTATCGTACCAAGAAATACTTCGTTGTCTCCTGAGATAAATTCAACGTATACGATGTAGCCAATTTTTTGCCCGTTGCTTTCTTTTATTTCCCAGTGAACGACGGGATCGGTATTGATGTAGCCGGGAGTTATTGAAATGGTGGCTTCCGAAGGTGAAATGGTGCTGCCATCCCAGGTGCCCAAGCCAATCGAATAGGCATTTTGCTGTTTATACAAATTATAGTAGTTGGTGGTATTCAGTGTTTGCCCGTTAATTTCCAAAATGATGTCGCCGCGCTTAAGCCCCTTAGTAGCTGCCGAGGAGCCGGGATAAACATATTCTACTATGATGAATACCTGATCGGAGCCATTGAATTTCCCAAACGCCGGGGAATAGCCGACAGCCAGGCTCGTACCGCTGAATTCTTCCTTCAGCGTTTTGGCGTCGTCGGAGATGTAAGAAAATTTATCGGTCGAATAAAGGAGGCTGCTAAAGTACTCTTCAGGACTGTCTTTAGGGTCGCCCTTGCCGGGGAGTGAGGTGTTCCAATAATAGTATAGCTCCATATGCTCAGCGATCCAGTTGTTTACCTGCTCATTGGACCCGGCCACGGCCTTTGTGCTGTCGATAAAATCCGGATCGTTCAGCACGTCGTCTTCCTGGCAGGAGGTCAAGACAAACAGGCTTGCTAAAGTCAAAGCCAATAGTTTTGTAGAAAAGAGCTCTTTTTTCATTCGTGTTTATCAGTTGTTTAGCCGGCGCATTCTCGCATATACTCAGAACATCACCAATTCATTGCCTGGAGAGGGAGCAATTTTAATGAGCCAAATTCATGCCAGTGGAGTGGCATGCCGGATATGCCGGAGTTGTATTCCGTAGAGGTAAATAAAAAGTGACCAAAAAAGTTCAAACTGATGCGGCGGCAATAGACCTTCCGTCGTGTACCAAAGGTGGTTTCAAAAAAAGATAATAGAGAAAGTTTGGTGAAGTAGATGAATTGTAGACGCGGCATTTTTTGGGCTCCGTGCGGATCGGCGTATTTTTCATAACACCAAATACCGACTCCACGTGCCAAAGCAAAGGATTTTGTTAGCCACTACATTTTTTTTTACCACAGGTATATGCTGGTCTCAGTGTCCAACGGAGGCAAATCTTCAGGCCGCGTCGGGGGGCACCTTCACAGCAACGGGCGCCCCGGGTAGCACATGTACCGTGGATGTTGGCACCAGCGTAACCATAAATGGTCCGGTGGTATGGGACGGCGGCGTTCTAAATATTTCAGGAGGTGCGGGCAGTGTTGGAAACATAATAATTGCCGCAGGCGGATCACTAACCATACAAAACGGAGATGTATTCGCAAATGACGGAAGCAGCGGACGTATTGAGGTACAGGAGGGCGGAACGCTTATTCTTTCGGATGGTGTTACGCTTACGTCTTACCTGGCGTTAGACGTGTTTGGGGAGGTGCAAAACAATGGCACCATAACAGTTTCCAATAGCGATATGAGTATTTGGGCCACAGGCTCAGTTACGATCGGTGTGGGTGGCCATATTGAAACCGCTGGCAGCGGAGACAACGAAATTTACGGTATTTTGGATGTTTACGGAAGCCTGTCTACAAACGCCGATCTCGAAGTGGACGGAGGAACGGTCACAGTCCGTTCCGGGGCGTCCGTATCTATAGGAGATCCCACCGGGCCTGCGGCCGACAACGATTTGATAGTTCACAACGGCGGCTTGGTGCTGGTGGAGGAGGGGGCTGCCGTGAGTGTAGAAGATGATATTTTGGTTGGAACCGATGAAACGCCTGTTCCCCACGAGCCAACATCCGGGGCGATTATACTTGATGGAATAATTGAGGGAGGCGACGACTTGTTTGTTTATGATACCAGCGCCGGCTGTGACTTTTGCGGGTGGGGAACGATCGGGGTAGATGGTGATATTTTCAATAGCGAATGCCCGGGAATGGGCGATTTTTGCGGTTGCGGCGGAGGGGGTGTAGTTTGCAATTCAGTTTTGCCAGTCGAACTGATTGAGTTTGATGGAAATAGTGTCAACAACGAAGTTGTGCTACACTGGAAGACAGCTTCCGAGTTGGACAACGACTTTTTCTCCGTGCTCCGCTCTCTTGATGCCGTTAATTTTCAGGTTATCTCGACGCTGCCAGGGCATGGTACAACTTCATCCGTCCACGAATATCAAATGACCGACCCTGCACCATCATTTGGCTCAAATTACTACAAACTGAGACAAACCGATTACAACGGCCACTGGACAGAGTCGGACATTATCTATGTCAGCCATTATGCAAATGGAAGTTCCAGGATTTCCGTTTTCCCCAATCCCATAAGGTCAGGTGAACCATTGCAGCTTAGGGTCAATGCTGAAGTTTCGCAACAGGTCGTCACCGGTTCGTTTTTTGATGTGGCCGGTAAAAAACTGTCGGACATAGAGTTTCAGCAGACGTCGCCTCAGACATATTCTGGATTACCCGGATCAGCTTTTCCCTGTAACACAATGGTTTTCCTCAGGTTGAACGGCGAAATGGCCACAGGCGAAGGAATATTATTACTGATTCGCTAGCAGAAAGGGTATTCGCTAAACTGGTTGCGCTTCAATAGGTCCATTGCGCTTTCTTGCACGCTTTTCCAATTTTTCCCGCTCCCTTACTTCAGGGTCGAACTTGCGCTTGCTCGATATGTAGGAGTAGATGGCGGGGATTACGTACAACGTAAGAAAGCTCGAGATGAGCATGCCGCCAATAACTGCGATACCCAGCGACTGCCGGCTACCAGCGGCCGAACCCAGCGAAAGCGCAATCGGCAAAATGCCCAGTATAGTGGCCATGGTGGTCATAAGAATTGGCCGGAATCGGGCGTGAGCAGCCTCAACCACTGCCTGCAAGCGGGGTACACCCTCGGCCTTTCGCTGGTTGGCGAACTCCACAATCAGGATGCCGTTTTTAGTAACAAGGCCCACCAGCATAATGATGCCTATCTGGCTGAATATATTGAGTGTAAGGTCGAAGACATAAAGACTTACGAGCGCACCGGCCATAGACATAGGCACCGTGAAAAGGATAATGAGGGGATCGATGAAGCTTTCGAACTGAGCCGATAGCACGAGATAGATAAGTACCAGGGCAAGAAGAAAAGCGAAAAGCAGGCTCGAGGAGCTGTCGGCATACTCTTTAGCCTGGCCGGCCAACTCTGTTTTAAATGCAGCAGGAAGCACTTTTGCAGCTACTTCATCCATTGCGTTTATGCCGTCGCCCAAAGTTTTCCCATCAATAATGCCGGCTGATACAGTGGCTGATACGTACCGGTTGTATCTGTAGATGGCTGCCGAGCTAACGGATTCGTCGTAGTAAATCAGGTTGTCGAGCGACACCATGTCGCCGGCGGTATTGCGCACATAGATCGACTTAAGGTCCACCGGTTCGTTTCGGTTTTGGCGAGCCATTTGCCCTATAACCGAATACTGCTTGCCGCCCATTATGAAATACCCGTAGCGTTGTCCGCTATAAGCAAGCTGAATGGCTCTTGCTATTTCGTATACCGGCACATTCAGCTCGTTGGCTTTTGCCCTGTTAATTCGGAGCTTCAATTCCGGTTTATTTACCTTAAAGTCGGAATCGACGAAACGCAAATCGGGATGCCGCTGTGCCTCTTCGAGGAATGCGGGAAGCACCTCTATCAGGCTTTCCACATCGGGAGCCTGTATTACATATTGAACAGGTAAACCCCCAAAGCGGGCGCCAATGGTGGGTGGCTGCGCCGGAAAAGCCCGTACAGCGGTAAACTGCTCAAAGCCTTTGGATATCTGCTTAAAGATTTCGTCCTGCGATCTTTCCCGCTGGTCAGGGTCTATGAGGAAGATATTCTCTGCTCCACTGTTTACCGGGCTGAAGGCGCCCCCGCCGGGAATCACCGCTGTAAGAGCCACCGTTGTTCTCACCTCTGGCACGTTTTCCAGCACCCAGGCATCGAGCTCTTCCATGTACTTATCCATGTACTCAAAAGAAACACCCTCCGGAGCTTTTACCGAGGCCCTGATGATGCCCCTGTCTTCCAGCGGGGCCAGCTCGGAGCGGAGCTGCGAACCGAAGAAGGCGATGAAGCCAAACATTACGGCCACGATTACAAAGGCTGCCCAGCGGAATTTCAGAAATTTCTGAAGCGACTTCTCATAGCCTGTGGTCAGGTTTTCGTAAAATTTTTCGGTTGCTGCATAGAAGCGCGAGGGCTTGTCGTGGCGCTTTAGCATATAAGCGCACATCATGGGAGAGAGGGAGAGCGCAACTACGGCCGATACCAGTATGGAGCCTGCCAATACAACACCAAACTCCAGGAACAGCCGGCCGGTTAACCCCTGCATAAAAATGATGGGAATAAACACCGATACCAGCGTAACAGTGGTTGAAATAATGGCAAAGTAAATTTCCTTTGATCCCTGTATTGCCGCCTGGAACGGCGTAACGCCCTTCTCTACCTTGGCATAGATGTTTTCGAGTACAACAATAGCATCGTCGCATACCAGGCCGATGGCCAGCACTATAGCAACCAGCGTAAGTACGTTGATAGAGAAGCCCGCAACGTACATGATAAAGAATGACGAAATAATAGAAATTGGAATAGCAATTACCGGGATAAAGGTTGACCGCCAATCGCGCAGGAAGGCAAAAATAACCAACGTTACAAGTACGAAGGCAATAATAAGCGTTTCCTCAACTTCTACAATAGAGCGCCGGATGGGCTTGGTATAGTCATTAGCCACCCGCACCTCAATGTCGCCGGGTATTTCATCTTTCATGATATCAAGCCTTCGATACACTTCGTCGGCTATTTCTATTTCATTAGCGTTGGGTTGCGGCTGAATACTCAGGAGCAGTCCCTTTGCACCGTTTCCTCTGAAGTTGGTGCGTTCGTCTTCGCTGCCGAGTTCGGCATAGCCCACATCTTTAAACTTTATTTGCCGGCCAGCTTCCGATCTAATGATCATGTTGTTGAACTCCTCCGGCGTAACCAGGCGGCTGTCGGTGCGGATGGTCAATTCTGTTTTGTCGCCTTCAATGCGCCCGGTAGGCAGGTCAATGTTCTCACGCCGGAGTGCAGCTTCAATATCCTGCGGCACAAGCCGGTAAGCCGACATTTTTGCCGGATCGAGCCACAGGCGCATAGCATACTTGCGGGCGCCACGTACGTAGGCGCCACTCACTCCCGGCACGGTCTGAATTCTTTCCTTCAGCACATTCTCAGCAAAATCGGTCAGCTCCAGCATGTTGCGGCTGTTGCTGTTAATTACCAGGAACATTACCGACTGCGAGTTGGCGTCGGCCTTGTCGATTACCGGCGGATCGGCCTCGTTGGGTAAATTTCTTACCGCCCCCGACACCTTGCTTCGTACGTCGTTGGCAGCTGCTTCAATGTCTACGTTGAGGTTAAACTCTACCGTGATAATGCTGGCCTGCTCCCTCGAAATGGAAGAAATAGTACGCACACCGGCAATACCGTTAATGGCCTGCTCCAGTGGCTCCGTTATTTGCGACTCTATCACATCAGGGCTGGCGCCTGCGTAGGTGGTGGTGACAGTTACTACCGGCGGATCGACCGCCGGAAACTCCCGGGTACCCAGGAATGAAAAGCCCACCACGCCGAATAGCAACAGCAGGATGGACAGTACGATGGCCAACACTGGTTTGCGGATACTGGTTTCTGACAGGCTCATGATGTTATTTGTTAGCTACAACAGGTTGTATTTGCAAACCTTCCTTTACCCGAAGCAAATTGGTGATCATCACAGTATCGCCTCTGTTCAAACCGGAGGTTAGCTGTACGGCATTGTTGGTGCGAATGCCGATGGTTACCGGTACCGCCCTGGCTTTTCCGTTTTGCACGGCGAACACAGAATAGCCCGACAGGCTGGGGATAAGGGCTTGGGACGGCACCATTAGCGTATTTTCCTCTCCGCCAAGTGCAACGGTTATTGAAGCAGATGAGCCCGGCACAAGCTTGAAGCCGCTGTTGTCGGCCATTGCCCGTATAAAAAGGCTTCTGGTTGTGCGGTCAATTTTAGGATCGATCACATGCACCCTGGCTTCATAAATTTTGGCATCATTCTCAACTGTAAACGAGATGCTGTGCCCCTGCTTTATTTTAGATGCATATTTTTCCGGCAAGGCAAACTCCACTTTTATTTTGCCGAGATCTTCGAGGTTTACCAGCGAGGTATTGGAGTTGACATAAGCACCCTGGCTGATTCGCCGTATGCCGGTTTTGCCATCAAATGGCGCTACAATGGAGGTTTTACCTATTTGTACGTTCAGTAAATCGATTTGCGCATCGAGTACTTCCAGCGAATTAAGCTCGGTTTCGTATTCTTCGCGGCTCACCGCCTCTGCCTTAAAGAGCGACCCCATGCGTTTAACGGAGGAGTTCACAAAGTTTTTGCGGGCTTCAAGTATTTTGAGCTGCCCTTGCAGTTCGGAGTCGTCCAACTTGAAAAGCAGCTGCCCTTTCTTGACAAACTGGCCTTCAGCAAAATTAACTTTCACGAGCCTGCCTGGCACTTCGGTCGCTACTTCCACTTCCTCATTGGCAAACAGTGTACCCAGTACATTTATTTTCTCTTCAACCACGGTATCTTTTACTATAAACACCTCAGCAGTAAGGCCTTTGCCTACAGCAGCAGGGGGTGTAACTGCCTCACTTTTACCGTTTCTTGTCAGAAAAAAAACGAGCCCGCCGGCAACCACTACGATAATGAGGATAAGAATCTTTTTCATTCTTTGCTAAAACCAAATCAAGCGCAAATAGCTCACAAAAATTCCTGCCTACAAAGATATTTGTAGGGAAGGTCGAAACTGTTTAAAAACAAAGGATTGGAAGGTGTGAGAGAGGACGGCCGCCTTGGCAAATGGTAGATAAAAAAGAGTGAGATGACCTCACTCTCTATGTATTGAACTTGGGGGGGGTAGTGTTACTTCACCTTCTCCGAGTCGTAAACCTGCACTTTGCTCCACATGTCCTTTGCTTTGTCGACAAAGGCAACGTGCGCAGGGTGCTCCTGGTAGATGTCCTGGTCGGCTTTGCTGTTAAAGGCCATTACCATTGAGAATGTATAGGTATTGTCTATAACGGGCCGGTCGGTGGCAGCCGGTGTACCAATAAATGCATCCTGGATCACATCAATGGCCGACGTGTATTCGTTGAGGTAGCCAAGGAAGGTTTTTTTGTTGGTTTCGCTGGTGTCTTTCAACCAGAAATAAACCACATGGTAGAAATTGACTTTCGATTCTTTCATTTTTCTTGTGTTTGCAAATTTGAATGAACTAAGGCCTAATAGTCCGATCAGGCCGGTTGCTTTTTTTAGAAATGAGCGTCTTTCTTGCTTCATGTTTTAGTTATTCGTTAATGGTTATCGATTAATTGTGGCTCCGCCAAAAGAAGGTATCGGTTTCGAATTCACTAACCGCCGGTTAACAATTAACTTTTTACCTTCTTCCGTTCCACAATAAAACCTGTGCGGGTCATTTCGCCCCAGGTGTGTTTGCCCTTCAATTTATCAATGTTTCCCATTACCGCCCAATAAACCGTGAGTGGGTGGTAAAAAAACGGTTCGATCAGGGCAAGAAGAAACATGCGGCCCATATCGCTTTGCTGGGTATACTTGTAGTAGGAGTTCTCTTCGCTAAGCAATGCAAACGAAGAGATAAAAAGTGCAAAGGTGTAAACCATAAGCATGAGCGACCAGAACGAAAGCCAGTTGATGTCTCCTAAAAAGCAGAGGACAATAAAATAAATTAGGCCCAGCACCTCCACTATGGGAGCCAGCCATTCGAAAAAAAACCAGAAGGGATAGCTTAACATACCCAGCAGCCCATACCGGGGATTGAAGAATAAGTACTTATGCATTTTCAGTGTTTCGAAAGTGCCACGGGTCCAGCGGTTTCGCTGCCGGCCGAGCACTTTCAAAGAGGAGGGAGCCTCCGTCCAGCAGAGGGGGTCAGGTACATACACCACCTGGTGGGGGCGTTTTTTGTCGGTCATGTAGGTGCGCATTCTTACTACCAATTCCATGTCTTCACCCACGGTTTTGGTGTTGTATCCGCCGGCAGCAATGGCCACGTCCTTCTTAAACAAACCAAATGCACCGGAGATAAGCATCAGGCCATTGAGGCGGCTCCAGGCCATTCTGCCTAAAAGAAACGCCCTTATATATTCCAGCACCTGAAACCTGGCCCAAATGTTTTTAGGCAGGTGTACCTCCACAAGCCGGCCGTCTTCTACCACACAGTTATTGGCAATGCGTATTACCCCGCCGGTGGCGATCACCTCCTTATTGCTTTCCATGTACGGCTTTACCATCTTAAGCAGCGCATCCGTCTCAATGATGCAATCGACATCCACACAAGCCACCAACTCTTTGTCGGAGATGTTGAGGCCGACGTTCAATGCGTCCGCCTTGCCACCATTCTCCTTGTCCACTACCATCAGCTTTTTAAAGGAGCGGTTTTTCGACTTATAAATCGCCCTGATAGGCTTGGTGGGGATTTTCTCGCGGTAGTCGAAAGCCACTTTTACAAGATCGTACCGTTCAATAAGCTTGGCAATAGAATCGTCTTTGCTTCCGTCGTTTACTATTATCAGGTCAAAGTTGTTGTATTCCAGCGATAGCATGGAGCGCACATTCTGGATAATGGTGGCACCTTCGTTGTAGGCGGGTGCGATGATGGAGATAGATGGAGAAAAAGGTGAGGCAAGTATCTGCTTGTAATCGGCTTTGAAGTTTTTATGCAGGTACCTTCTCATTTCACTGATGGAAAAAACAGCCAGAAAAAGATAGAATGAGCAAATGGTGACGACGTAGATAAAGACCAGCGTATCTACAACCAGAAACAATCTTTCGAGCAACATCTGCATCATGACAACAGCGGGTCTTGCAAATGATGAATGATCTTTTCCAGTTCCGGCCTTTCGGCTTCGGAGATGTCGAGTATGTTTTCGGGCGTCATGTCAGCCTTCAGAAGTGTTCTCACTGCTTCCTTTTTTAAATTGTAGCTGGGGCTGACGACGAGCTGCCTGGCGATTTTTGAAGAAATATCAGGCGTAGATAATTCGGCCAGGGCTCGTAAAAAGGTAGGGCTAACACATTCTTTTTTAGTTGTAATTGCCTGCAGAAGCGAATCGGCCAAATGGAAGGCTCCGAGGTCTTCCAGCGTTTGGGCGGCAAGCTTTCTCACAGCTACCTCCGGGTGGTCGAGAAACGAAGCAACTTTTTCCGCTGCATTCAGTTGTTGAAACATCGCTATCATTCGCAATGCAAAGATGATTACTGAAGTATTGCCCGAATCGAGCCACTTTTCGAAAGCAGGCACTCCTTCTTTGGCGTATTTTCTAATAAACTTGTGCAGCCGCAGTTTTTGCCATTGGGTGAGAAATATGCCCGGCTGATCAAGGAAATACAGAGGATTTTGAGGGCTTAATTTTACCAGCGCTATCTGCGCTTCGCGTATGATGTGCTGGTTTCGGCTGGAAAGCTTTTCGATAAGCAGGTAATTTGCCTCCTTCACCTGCATTTCCGATATTTCCTTCATACCCTTTACCACCACAAACCACTTCCTGCTTTTTACTTTTCTGATTGAGTTTTTGTGAAGATCGAGCGTTCGATACAACTCCAGAATGCTTTGCTCCAGGGTGCCTTCAATGCTTCTTTTCAAATCAAGCATCCTGTTTATCATCAGGTCCTGGGCAAATTTGGACCTCAGATATTTTTTCTTGTAGGCGTTGGTTAGGAATAACTGCCGCTCCGAAAGCGCTCCACTTTTGGTCGCTTCCTCACTCAAAATAACCTCGCTTATGAGGTGGTCGAACCTTTTTTCCAGCTTTTGCGTGCGCAGTTGGCGAAGTCCCTTAACGATTTTGGAAATAACTATACTGACAAGGAAGAAGACACTCACGACGGCAAAAAAAAGCGCAAAGGTAAAATGGGTAAATACCTTTGGTGCGGATTCATTGTACTCCAGGTAAGTACGCCACAGGTCCGTAAGCGACATCGGATATTATTTAACCAGGCGTTTTATTCTAACAATTAACTCGGCAGGGCTAAATGGCTTGGCAATAAAATCGTCGGCGCCAAGCTCAAATGCTTCCAACACCGTCTGTTCCGACCCTTCGGCACTGAGCATAATAATCGGTGTTTTAATCCCCAGCTCCTTTCTGGTATACTCCACTAATTCAAGGCCCGAATAGAAAGGCATAAAAATATCCAGGATAATGATGTCGTATTTTTTCGCTGATAAAAACTCCCTGGCCATCTTGCCATCAGAAGCATGGTCTACAGTCCCCAGATTTTCCTTTTTAAGCTTTGTGAGCACCATAAAGCTCATCACCTGGTCGTCTTCGCACAATAAAATATTCATCCCTTGCCAGTTTGTTAAAAAGTCAAAATAGTCTGCATTTACAATATTCTGAAAAAAACTTAAACAATTTTATGTGTCGGAGTTTTAATTGAACGATAGCAAGTATAAATTTGACCTTGTAAAATGAAAACGCTGAGACACACTAACAAATACCCGCTGCACCATTGTTCACACGTGCATGCGTCTCATCATTCCCGGATGGAATCCCGGATGGAATCCCATTCGGCATAGTTTTACCCGCAACATTACCCGCTCATTTTACATTCCTTCTTATCAAAAAAAACTAATTGATGTTACGTATTGCTGTTCAAAAATCCGGGCGATTAAGCGAAGATTCCTTTCGGCTGATTCGTGAGTGTGGCATTCACTTCAGCAACGGAGTGGGCAAGCTTAAAGCCTCTTCCAACAACTTTCCTATGGAGTTTCTTCTGTTGCGAGACGACGACATTCCCGGCTATGTAGCCGACGGAGTAGCCGATATCGGCATTGTTGGTCTTAATGTGGTGGAAGAAAAGGAAGAAGACCTGGATGTGGTAATGCACCTTGGTTTTTCCAAATGCAGGCTTTCGCTGGCTATTCTTCGCAACGATGAATACCAGGGGCTTGAGATGTTTCAGGGCAAAAGCATTGCTACGTCATACCCCAAAGTGCTCGGTAAGTTTTTGAAAAAGAATAATATAGCTGCAGACATTCACGAAATTAGCGGGTCGGTGGAGATTGCCCCAAGCATAGGGCTGGCCGATGCTGTTTGCGATATTGTGAGTTCCGGCAGCACGCTGCTTAGCAACGGTTTGAAGGAAGTAGAAACAATCTTCAGATCCGAAGCAGTGCTGGTTGGGCACAAAGCGCTTCCGCAGGAAAAGCGGCAATTGCTCGACCAGCTGCTTTTCAGGATAAAGTCGGTGCAGCAGGGATCGAACAGTAAGTATATTTTGCTGAATGCCCCCAATCACAAAATTGATGAAATAGCAAAGCTGCTGCCCGGCATGCGAAGCCCCACGGTGCTTCCTCTGGCCGAGGAGGGATGGAGTTCCATTCATTCGGTGATCAACGAAGATAAATTTTGGGAAATAATTGAAAAGCTGAAAGCAGCGGGTGCGGAGGGGATTTTGGTGGTGCCGATTGAGAAGATGATACTTTAGGCG
>CBFGTI010000079.1:0-25861 GCA_965651695.1 uncultured Imperialibacter sp.
AACTTCAGCAAATTTCCATTGCAAAGGGCGACTGAATAGGTCCTGAAATTATGGATGCCACCCTGGCAGTTCTTAAAGCTGCGGGGGCGCGGCTTGAGATTACAGAGATCGAAGCCGGTGAGCAGAGTTACCTGAACGGCAACTCCTCGGGCATATCCCATGACGCCTGGGATTCGATCCGCGCCAGCAGGATATTTTTAAAGGCACCCATCACCACGCCGCAGGGAGGTGGCTACAAAAGCCTCAATGTTACGCTGCGCAAAACGCTCGGGCTTTATGCCAACGTGCGCCCGTGTATGAGCTTGCATCCGTATGTAGCCACTAAGCATCCGGTAATGGACGTGGTGATTATCCGGGAAAATGAAGAAGACCTCTACGCGGGGATCGAACATCAGCAAACCGACGAAGTGGTACAGTGCCTGAAACTCATTAGCCGGCCTGGTTGTGAGAAAATAATCCGGTTTGCGTTCGAATACGCCCGGCATTATAGCCGCAGAAAAGTGAGTTGTTTCTCTAAAGACAACATCATGAAACAAACCGACGGTATGTTTCACAGGGCGTTTGAAGAAATTGCCCGGGAGTATCCGGAAATTCAGCATGAGCATTGGATAGTAGATATTGGAGCCGCCCGGCTGGCCGACACGCCTGAAGCTTTCGATGTTATTGTGATGCCGAACCTCTATGGCGACATCCTTTCCGACGTGGCTGCCCAAATAGCCGGTTCTGTTGGTTTGGCAGGCTCTGCCAATATTGGCCAAACCTGTGCGATGTTCGAGGCCATACACGGATCGGCACCGCAGCTGGCAGGCAAAAATGTAGCAAACCCTTCGGGCCTGCTTCAGGCGTCTATTATG
Organism: uncultured Imperialibacter sp.; assembly: GCA_965651695.1. GTDB lineage: Bacteria > Bacteroidota > Bacteroidia > Cytophagales > Cyclobacteriaceae > Imperialibacter. The sequence goes on from CBFGTI010000079.1 coordinate 855, forward strand.
ATGCTCAACTACATTGGCCAAGCCGATGCTGCCGAAAAAGTACAAAACGCCTGGCTAAAAACGCTTGAGGACGGGATACATACCGGTGATATCTATAAAGAGGGGCTGAGCAAACAGCGGGTAGGCACTAGCGAATTTGCTGCGGCTGTAGTTGCCCGTCTTGGTCAGCAACCCATTGTGCTTAAGGCCGCAACCTGCGAAAATAGCAGCCGGTTTAGGCTGCCCCGCTACAAACCGCAGCAGCCTGCCCGAAAAGACCTTTTAGGTGTCGACGTATTTGTGCATCGGCGAAACATCCGCCCCGACGACATGGGCTCCCTGATGCAACAGTTGGATTCGACAGGACTGCGCTTGACCATGATTACCAACCGGGGTGTGAAAGTCTGGCCCGGGGGATTCGAAGAAACCTTCTGTACCGACCACTGGCGCTGTCGGTATGTACATCCCCAGGGCAGAACAGCTGAAAAAAAGGAGATTCTCCAGATACTGGCAGCGGCCATCGACTTGGGAATCGACACCATTAAAACAGAAAACCTTTATGCATTTAACGGTATACCGGCCTTTTCACTAGGCCAGGGACAGTAAGCGCATTCTTTTAATCACCATAAACAAACTCGACAAATGCTATCTAAAAAACTTCAAATTCAATTTCTCATCTGCATGCTGCTGGTCGTCGCATGTTTGCTGATGATACGCTTTAGTAACGACATTTTCTTTGCGGAGATTTCCAAGGCCGTTGCCTTATTTGGTAGCCTCTATATGTTCCGAATTATTTCTCATCCCACAGACCTTATTAAAAAGTAGCCCTATGAAAACAGTTAAACTCCTGAGTGGCAAGTATAATGCTGGAGATGTAAAAGGTTTGTTAATGAACGCCGTCAACGCCAATATCGACTTTCATAATCTTAAGAATTTGAGTTCTCACATCCATACCGGGTTGCCCGATGCCTCAACCGGCAGCGAACTGGAAGCTCTTAAAATTGCGAAAAGAGAATTGGCAAACATGCTGGGCCAGGCAAGCTGCAGCACACCAGTCAGAATAGAATGGGTTATCCGAATCGAAGCTGAACAGGAAGAGGTGGAAATGCCGGAGCAAGCCTGCCTGGAGGCTGAGGTCTATTGACTATGCTGCAGCAACGAATTGCGCTTGCCCGTGTTTGAACCTTCATAGCCCGAGCAGCAATGAGGCCGGAGATCTCGATGCCGATTTTCCGGCCGTTTTTTTCTGCGAACCAAAATCATCGTGCCTCCTTAGCACGTCACACTCAAATGAAACTACATACACTAGCAACAAATAAGCTTTTCCTTATCTGTCCGGATAGTCATCTGGAAAACTTCATAAGACAGTATTATGGCGACCGTACCTATTACCTGACAGCTTTAGGTGCCGTATTCGATTTCCGTCGCGTTAACTATGCAGAAGCCGTGGCCAATTTCATCAGGCACAAGCCAATCAGCGAAATTTACCTTACACAAGATATTGCCGGCAAATTTCTCCGGAACATTCTCGATAAGAAGTCCGGTTTGGGTACGGTTGCTGAAAAAAAGCTCCTTGACCTGCTAATCGACAATTACTCCGGCATCATGCGACACACCTCGCGGGAGCAGCAGCTCTCCTGCCTTGCCGACATAGCGCTGCGGGAACAAGCGAACGAACTTAGAGCAAACTACCTGTTGCAGCAAACCATTTCGGAAAGTGGTGCCTCGCTTAAAGGGCTGCTTATAAACCGGGGTAGAAATTATATGCAAGAAATTGTCTTACAGCCAACCGAATTGTGTAAATGAACCTGAGCTTACTATTCGATAATTTAACAAGTCCTGCTTTGTTGTTCTTTGGCCTTGGTGTCGTCGCTGTTCGGTTAAAGAGCGATCTGGAAATACCTCCTAACTCTTCCAAATTCATTTCACTTTACTTGCTGTTCTCCATTGGGTTTAATGGTGGAAGAGAGTTGGCACATAGCCAGTTTACGGCAGAGATATTTTGGGTGGTATTGTTTGGGGTTCTAACCTCCTGCCTCATTCCTCTTTACACTTTTTTTTTGCTCAAGAAAAAGCTGAGTACCGAAAATTCCGGTGCTATAGCAGCCGCTTATGGTTCAATAAGTGCCGTCACGTTCGTCACGGCGGTGGCTTTTCTCGAGAGCTTGAACCTGGTTTTTAGCGGACATATGGTTGCCATTATGGCCCTGATGGAAGCCCCCGCCATTGTTGTAGGGGTTCTACTTATTCGCTTCTATTCCCGAAAAGACGCCACTACGCCAAAGCTTAGCACACTTGTCAGTCACTCTTTCACAAATGGCAGCGTAGTGATGATCCTGGGAAGCCTGGTTATAGGCCTGCTGGCCAATGACAAACAGGCACAGGGAATTGAGCCGTTTACCACTGAAATTTTCAAAGGATTTCTGGCTATTTTCCTACTCGATATGGGAATTGTAAGCGGCAAAAAGCTTGGCGACTTCTTAAAAAGCGGATGGTTTACGTCTGCGTTTGCAGTGGCCATTCCCCTTGTTAATGGCTGTGTCGCTGCCTGGTGTAGTGCCTTAGTGACGACACTCTCCGGTGACCGGTTTATGCTGGCGGTGCTTGCTGCAAGTGCTTCTTACATTGCTGTTCCAGCGGCCATGAAAATGGCTGTTCCCCGAGCAAATCCGGGGCTATATTTGCCTATGGCGCTGGCAGTCACATTTCCATTCAACATTACCCTGGGCATGCCGCTATATATGGCGATTATCGACCTAACCCTCTAAACTACGAAATAGGGAGTGGTATCCGAAGCTAAAAATACTTTTCCAGCAGCCGGCTCATCACCTCGGGCATGCGTACCGGCTTATTGGTCTTCATGTTGATGAACACCAGTGTGGTTTCGCCTTTGTTCAGCAGCTTGCCTTCTTCGTTGAAGATCTCATACTGAAAAAGGATTTTCAGTGTGGGCAGTTTTGGAATAGTTACTTTGATGGTGAGCAGTTCGTCGTAGCGGGCAGGCAGGTAGTAAAAAGAGTGCAGCTCCAGCACGGGCATCATCACGCCCATTTCCTCCAGCGCTTTGTAAGTAAACCCCAGCGAGCGGATGCATTCCACACGGGCTACCTCGTAGTAAGCGGCGTAGTTGCCGTAATACACGTAGCCCATCTGGTCGGTTTCGGCGTATCGTACCCTTACCTGCGTTTCGGAGGTGTACATTGGCTAGCGGTATATTTTGGCGTTGTTCAGCGCCGTTTGAAAACGCCGGGCGTTGGCGTTGTGGTCAATCAAATTGGTAGCAAATACGTGGTAGCCGGAAAAGTCTTCTTTGGCGCACATGTAAATGTACTTGTGGCTTTCGTGGTTAAGCACGGCATCTATACTGTGGATAGTGGGCATGTTAATAGGCCCCGGAGGCAGGCCAGCATGCATATACGTATTGAAAGGCGAATTCACCTCCCTGTCTTTGTTCAGTATTCTTTTGATGGTAAAGTCGCCGAGGGCAAACACCAGCGTAGGGTCGGCTTGCAGCGGAATCCCCCTTTTCAGCCTGTTAATATACAGCCCGGCAATCTTGGCACTTTCCTCTTTTTTTATCGACTCGGCCTGCACTATCGAAGCAAGCGTAGACACCTGCACGGGCGTCATATTCAGCGCTTTGGCCTTCTCTTTTCTCTTTTCGCTCCAAAACATCTCGTATTCCAGGTGCATCCTGTCGAGCAACTCCTTGCCCGACACCGTCCAGTATACCTCGTATGTATTGGGAATAAACATGCTGATGAAGTTATCGCGGGTGAAGCCGTAGGTGCTTGCAACCGAGTCGCTAAGCAGCAGCTCGGTAAGCTCCTCTTCCGACAGCTGTATGTACTTGCTAAGCTTTTCGGGCATTTCCGACATCAGCCGCACGTTGTTAAAAGTAATGGTAACAGGCTCCTGCAAGCCAGCCCTCAGCATGCGGATAGCCTGCAAATTGCTCATCTCTTTTTTGAGCAGATAATGCCCGTATTTTACCGATTCGTCGTATTTCATGAGCCGGGCCAGAAAACTAAATGAAACAAGGTCGTTCACATAGCCACCTTCGTACAGGGCATTTTGCACATCCTTAAAAGTGGCGCCCTTGTCAATGATGAACGATCTGTCTTCTTTTTCGACCAGTATGTTCGGCGTATTGAGCATTTGGTAGGCGTAGAAAGCAAAGGAAGAGAGCAGCGTGGAGAAAACGACTATTACCGCTGCCAGCACTTTACGTTTGGTCATACCTGTTTAACTATTTTTTTACCAGATTAAGCTTCAGTTCGTTGCTTCAGGCATTAAGCCGCTTCGTTGGCTTTCCAAAAACCGGAAAGAAGCTTAAGTCAAAGCCATTCACTAATTTTGCAACCCCAAAGTTTGTTGTAATTAACAGCATTTGGAATTTTTTCGTTAAAAAATATTCACTTCAGAAGATCGGCTAACAACCCACGTTACTAAAATAAAAGTCTATGAGTGCCGAATTGATTAAAATGCACCCGGAAAATCCCGAAATGAGGAAGATCAACCGGGTAGTAGAAATCCTCAGAGCAGGTGGTGTAATCATTTACCCAACCGACACTGTGTACGGTATGGGCTGCGATATCTTTAACCAGAAAGCAATAGAAAAGATTCTGCGAATAAAAGGAATAAAGCTGAAGCAGGCTAACCTGTCGTTTATTTGCTACGATCTCAGCCACATTAGCGAGTACGCCAGGCACATCAGCAATCCGGTTTTTAAAGTAATGAAAAAGGCGCTGCCCGGCCCCTTTACTTTTATACTGGAGGCCAGCAGCAAGGTGCCAAAAATACTGAACACCAACAAAAGAACAGTGGGCATAAGAGTGCCCGATCACAACATTCCGAGGGAAATTGTGAACATGCTGGGGAATCCGATCATCACCACTTCTATTCACGATGAAGACGAGGTGATCGAGTATTCGACTGACCCGGGGTTGATCTACGATAAGTACGAGAACCTTGTTGATGCGGTAATAGATGGCGGATACGGCAACAATGTACCAAGTACAGTAGTAGATTGCACAGGCGATGAATTTGAAATAGTAAGAGAGGGGATGGGCGAACTTAATTTGTTTGTAGATTGAAGTCGCAATCCGTTGCTGTATGCGAGCTGCCTTTTTTTCCATGCATAGAATATTTTGTTGCCTGGCAGTGCTTCGATGCGGTGGTTTTTGATGTACACGAGCATTATGTAAAGCAGTCGTACCGCAACAGGTGCTATATACTGGGAGCCAACGGCAAGCTTTCTTTAACAGTGCCTGTGCAGCACCGGGCGCCTAAGATGCCGTTTGGCGAAGTGCTGATCGACCACTCGGTGCAGTGGCAAAGGCCGCTCTGGAAAAGTATTTTATCGGCTTATGGCAAAGCGCCTTTCTTCGAATTCTACGCAAGCGAGTTTGATGCGCTGGTGAACGAACCCGTAGAAAAGCTGATGGATCTCAACCTGCGGATACTGACATTCTGTCTTAAATGTGTAAAGATGGAGAACAAATTTTCGTTATCCGAAAAATATTTAATGGGCAAAGACTTTGATTTTACAGATTTGAGGTCGAAAATTAGCCCAAAGAGAGCTTTAGGGGTGAATGTGCCATTTGTACCTGTGCCTTACACGCAAAACTTTGGCAGCGAATTTGTCCCCAATCTTTCTGTGCTAGATTTGATCTTTTGCCAGGGCCCCAATTCCTACCAATTCATCAAACCGGTAACCAGTGGAGTCTGAACATTTGCGATACTGTCTGTGTTTAAATAAGATCAATTCCAAAACGAACAGTAGTAATTGCGCTACTAAAACTTTATTTTTACTCCAATTCACAGGAATTAAATATGGAAGCAAAATTTTCTAACAGAGTGAAAGAAGTCATCTCCCTGAGCAGGGAAGAGGCGCTGCGTCTGGGGCATGACTATATAGGCACCGAGCATTTGCTTTTGGGCATGATAAGGGAAGGGGAAGGCGTAGCAGTAGGCTTACTTAAGAAGCTCGGTGTGTCACTCGAAGAACTTAGAACTGCGCTCGAGCAGGCAACTAAAGGAACAGCTACCAGTAATGTTAAGAATCTGGCCAACATTCCTTTAACGCGGCAATCGGAAAAGGTACTAAAGATCACCTACCTCGAAGCAAAGATATTCAAGAGCCAACTTATTGGCACCGAGCACCTGCTACTTTCTATTTTAAGGGACGAAGACAATATCGCTACTCAAATACTTGAGAAGTTTGATGTGACCTACGAAGTGGTAAAAGAGCTGCTCGAATACCAAACCGAAAATCCGCTGGCATCCTCCGATACCGACGACTCGGACGAAGACTCCTCATCCAGAATTTTTGGTAGTGGAGGTAGCGGTTCGGGAGGCAGGGGCGAGCAAGGGGCATCGGGCAAAGGCGCCGAGAAATCGAGAACACCGGTGCTCGATAACTTTGGGCGCGACCTCACAAAAATGGCCGAAGACGACAAGCTGGATCCGATTGTAGGCAGGGAAAAAGAAATTGAAAGGGTGGCCCAGATTCTAAGCCGCCGCAAAAAGAACAACCCTATTCTGATAGGAGAGCCTGGCGTGGGTAAAACCGCTATCGCCGAAGGTTTGGCACTAAGAATTGTGCAGAAGAAAGTGTCGCGGGTGCTGTTCAACAAACGAGTAGTTACGCTCGACCTTGCCTCGTTGGTAGCCGGCACCAAATACCGCGGCCAGTTTGAAGAGCGGATGAAGGCAGTGATGAATGAGATCGAAAAGTCGCCCGACGTTATCCTGTTTATCGACGAGCTGCACACCATTGTAGGTGCAGGTGGGGCCTCGGGGTCGCTCGACGCTTCCAACATGTTTAAGCCCGCTCTTGCCCGGGGCGAAATCCAATGCATTGGCGCCACTACGCTCGACGAGTACCGCCAGTACATCGAAAAGGACGGCGCTTTGGCGCGTCGTTTCCAGGTGGTAATGGTAGACGCCACTACACCTGAGGAAACCGTGCAGATACTTAACAACATCAAGGACAAATACGAAAACCACCACCATGTAAACTATACTGCCGAGGCAATTGATGCATGTGTGATGCTTTCGGACAGGTATATCAGCGACCGGTTTCTGCCCGACAAAGCCATCGACGTGCTGGATGAAGCCGGAGCCCGGGTGCATATAAACAACATTCATGTGCCGGAGGAAATTGTAAGCCTCGAAGAGCGCATAGAAGACGTGAAGAAGGAAAAGAACCGCGTGGTGAAGAGCCAGAAGTACGAGGAGGCTGCGCAGCTGCGTGACAAGGAGAAGAAGCTGATTGAAGAGCTGGAGAACGCCAAAGCCCGCTGGGAAGAAGAAACCCGCCTGAAAAGATATACGGTAGATGAGGAAAACGTGGCCGAGGTTATTGCCATGATGACCGGCATACCTGCCAAACGAATTGCTCAAAACGAAGGCAACAAGCTGCTGAAAATGGGCGAAGAGCTTTCGGGTAAGGTAATTGGCCAGGAAGACGCCATCAAAAAGCTGGTGAAGTCGATACAGCGCACAAGGGTAGGTTTGAAAGACCCGAAGAAACCCATTGGTTCGTTTGTATTTCTGGGGCCTACCGGTGTGGGTAAAACCGAATTGGCCAAAGTGCTTGCCACCTACCTGTTTGATAAAGAAGAAGCACTTGTGCGGATCGACATGAGTGAGTACATGGAGAAGTTCTCCGTATCCAGGCTTGTGGGAGCGCCTCCCGGGTACGTTGGCTACGAAGAAGGCGGGCAGCTTACCGAAAAGGTACGCCGCAAGCCCTACAGCGTAGTGCTGCTCGACGAGATTGAAAAAGCACACCCTGATGTGTTCAACATTTTGCTGCAGGTGCTCGACGACGGCATTCTGACCGACGGATTGGGCAGAAGGGTGGACTTTAGAAATACCATTATCATCATGACGTCCAACATTGGCGTACGTGACCTGAAGGATTTTGGAGCAGGTATCGGTTTTGCCACTCAATCGCGGCAGAACAGCATGGACGAGATGATGAAGTCGACCATTCAGAATGCACTGAAGAAAACCTTTAGCCCTGAATTCCTCAACAGGCTCGACGATATTATTATCTTCAATAGCCTTGAGAGAGAGCACATTCATAAGATTATCGACATCACGCTTGGCAAGCTGTTTAAGCGGATTACAGATCTGGGATACCAGGTGGAGCTTACCGACAAGGCAAAAGACTTCTTGTCGGATAAGGGCTACGATCCGCAGTTTGGAGCCCGCCCGCTCAACAGGGCCATTCAGAAATACCTGGAAGATCCTGTTGCCGAGGAAATACTCAAGGGTGAAATCGAAGAAGGTGATATACTTCTGGCGGACCACGACGGTACTTCCGAAGTATTGACAATTTCTTTGAAGAAGAAGAAGTCGAAAAAGGAAAAGAAAGAATAAATGCAGATTTTCTAACAAGAGCAGCCCGGCGTCAGTCGGGCTTTTTTTTGTGCGGTAGGAATTTATACTATTGCGGACGATCGTATCTCAATCCGAAACCTCTTAGGCGGTCCGTGTTGTAGTTTTACTCTCTAAAGCATACGACTTCCTCCAAGGTTCCACACTGTTCGAAATCGGGATATGTCGTACCTACGGCACTATGTATGGTTTCGTTGTTAATACGGCCCTGTGGGCCTACCAATATTTCGCCCCGGTGGGGCTAGGGGCTTTCTTTTGGGCCGTGCCGTGCTTCTCCGCCCCACAGTTGGCTGTCGCGGGCCAGCGGCCTCACAAATCTGCAATCCGAAACCTTCTAATTTGTATGTCCTTCGCAGTTTTGCCCTAGAACACTTAAGATTTCCTCAAATCAGAAATCTGGACGGACCGCTGATTTGAGTTTATTACCACCGAAGCCAGTCTCTCAACAATTCGAAATTGACAATCCGAAATCCGCAATCTCAATAGCTCCCTGAATACTTCCGAATAAACCATTCGGTAGAAAGCAGCGCCAGCAGCACAAAAAAGATCCACCAAAGGTGAATGATGGGCAGATAGTCTTCCGAACTGTATATTTTTCCTTTGGGCTCCATCGAAAGCAGGTTTTGCTTCAGTAGCTCCAGCTCACCGGTATTATAAAACCGGCCACCTGTAGATGCAGCCAGCTCGCTAAGTGCATTAAAATCTGCGGTTTGCTTTAGGTTTTCCAGATCAAGCTTGCGCACCGAAAACTGGCCGCTTGCTATTTCCCTTCTGCCATTAAGCGTGGTGCTGGCTTCAAACCGGTAAACGCCCTCCTCCAGGCTGTTGATACGGAAACGGCTGTTGCCAGGTGCGGTAGTGTAGTTGTAGGTGGTAATTCCGCCGGTAGACTTCGTTAGCTTCAGTTCAACTTCCTGCCCGTAAACCGGCTCAAACACGTCGTTGTAGGCTTCGGTATGAAAAACCACCTGCTCGTTGTCAAAAAACTCAGTTTTTGAGGTATAAACTCTGAACTTCCGTTTGTCTTCCTTGGAGCTGAGGTACTGTACGGTTTTTAAAACCAGGTTGTCGAAAGCGCTGTAGCCTTCTGTGCGGGAAAACTCCTGCATACGCCATTGCCACATTCCTTCCCCGATAGTTACAGCCTGCTTCGGCAGCTGGTTCTGCGATATCACCCAAAGCGGGCGGGTGGTTGTAATGGCACCTATTTTCTGAAACAGGGCTACGGAAGAACCACCCGCTACCGTATATTCTCCGTAGGGAACCATCACCGGCGTGTAGTAGGAGTTAACCGTTCCCTTCCAGTCGCTTTCAAAGGTGAAAAGGCTGAAGGCGTCGTTAAATGCCGGCCGTACCTGGTCCGACTCATTTCTGCTGCGGCTAACTGAAACGAGGATATTCTGGTTGGAGAACTCGTCCCACAGGGTTGAATTGCCAAGTATGTACCATGCACTAAGCTCTTCTTTTTTTACCCGATCGAGCAAAGGTGCCAGCTTTCTCTGGCGGTCGAATGCGCCGTGCAAAATCACCAGATCGAAGACGTCGGTGGGGAGTGTTGTATTTAGCGAGGGGATATAAGTAGATACTTCGTAGTTTTCGTTTTTCGAAAGGGCCGATTTAATAGCCTTAATGTCAGGATGCGGGGCACCTGCCGCCAGCAGAATCTTTTCCTTTCCTTCTACTATGTCTACATATATATCCTGCCGGTTGTTGAGGGTAACCTCTTCCTGCGGGTGCCTGTTTACCTCTACCACATAGTGTTGAAGGCCCTGTTCGTCTGCCGGTATGCGAAAATCGGAGGTGATCAGCTGTGAATTTTCCGAAAGATTAATGGTGTTGGTTGAAATTTCCTTGCCATTTTTCTTTACTACAACCTGTATGTTGCCCTCGGTGATTCCCTGCGAAATGATTTCTGCCCGAAGGGGAAACAAGTTGCCCTGGTAGGCGATTTTGTTGTACTGCACATTGGTCAGGATAATGTCGTTTACCGGAATGGTATCGCCTACTCCAAGTGTGTGCACTTTGCCGGCAAAATTGAGGTATTGGGGCGCCATGCCCTGGTTGTAAATGCCGTCCGATACCAGCAAAGCACCTGCCAGCGAGCGACCTTCAAATTCTGTTTGCCATGAGCGCAGCAGTCCTGAAAGGTCCGTCACGGGCTGGTCGTATTCGGTTTCTGTAAGGCTTGCCAGCTCTTCGTTGGCCAGATTTCGCCTTTCAACGTCGATATCCTTTTCCGCAAGCTGCCGGGCAAGCTCTTCCAACTGCTCTTCCAATGCCTGCAGCTGTATTGAATCGATGCCGTTGGCCACTGATGTTGAATTATCGATAGCAATAATGAACGTGGGCTTTTCCACCTCGTTAAAGACCATCCGGAGAAAGGGGCTCAGTAGCAGCAGCGCTGCAAACGTTATCAAGGCAAATCTCAGCACAAACAGCACCCTGTTGGTGGTGGCTGTCCACGTGCTTTTTTTCTGGTACAAAACAAATGCGTACAAAAGCCCCGCCAGCAGGCAAAGCAGAATCCACCAGGGGGAGTATTCGAAAAGTAAAGTACTTTTTTCGGTCATGTAAATTTGGTGCTTCCTATGCTAACGAAGTTTTCCGTAAAATGATAAAAGAAAGCTACCTACGGCAGGCAATTAGATATGTTCGGTAGCTGGGAATCTTGTGTATAGAGTTGCCGGCAATTGAGAACTGCCGGCAACCGGTGCGGCCAATTATTTTGAAGATACTAGGTTAGTAGTCCGCCATCTACCTGTATAACCTGGCCGGTGATGTACGACGACAGGTCGGAAGCCAGAAAAACGCATGCATTGGCCACGTCTTCCGGTTGGCCGCCCTTTTTGAGGGGAATTGCATCGCGCCAGCTTTGCACTACTTTCTCGTCGAGCACGCCGGTCATTTCGGTTTCGATAAAGCCCGGTGCAATGGCATTGGAGCGGATGTTCCTGGATCCAAGCTCTATGGCTACCGACTTGGTGAAGCCGATGATGCCTGCCTTTGACGCAGCGTAGTTGGCCTGGCCTGCGTTGCCCTTTATGCCTACTACCGACGTCATATTGATAATGCTTCCGCTTTTCTGCTTCATAAAAGTGCGCAGTACAGCTTTCACGGTGTTGAAGCACGACTTCAGGTTCACTTCCATAATGGTATCCCACTGCTCCTCTGTCATGCGCATCAACAGGTTGTCCTGGGTAATGCCTGCATTGTTTACCAGGATATCGAGCTTGCCGAAATCGGCAACCACGGCATTAATGAGCTCTTCGGCGGCTTTGTATTTACTGGCATCGGAGCGGTATCCTTTGGCCTTTACACCTTTACCGGCAAGCTCTTTTTCAAGGGCTTCACCTTTTTCCACGCTCGACAAATAAGTGAATGCCACATCGGCGCCCTGCTCAGCAAAAGTAAGTGCCACGGCACGTCCTATACCTTTCGATGCGCCGGTAATAAGGGCAGTTTTTCCTTCCAGTAGTTTCATTATTTTTATTATCTGATTTTGAGATTCCAAAGAAATAAAAAAATGCTCAACAAACGGCCTTCCCGACCAAAAAGCTACCACAACTTCCAATAGCCTACCGTCTATTTTAAATCCTTTATGCGCAGAATACTACTCCTTCTTCTCCCGCATTTGTATGTCATGGTATTGAATGGTCAGTCGCTGACTCCAGACCCGGAAATAAGCCAGCGCGAAAAAAAATGGCTCGAACGTAATGGGTTTTACACGAGTGAGTTACCGGATGTCACCGACTCCGTAAGCCTACACCTAAACGCTGCCTTAAAATACCACAGAACTTCAGGTAAACTCTTGAAGTACGGAGGCATTGGAGTTGTTGCCGGCATTGCCACGATTGTGGTGGGAGAAACATACCTGGCCGATCCTACGTGGCTTTATGCGGGAGTAATCACAGCGTATGGCGGCGCTCTAACCGGGATTATCGGCGGGAGTATAGCCGATGCCAGAGCGAAACATGAATTGGGTAGTGCCATCGCACTTCTTTCGCTGCCGGATAGCCTGCAATCCCAAAGCATTGGTTTTGAATTGGAACCGACGGAGTATGTGTGGATTGCAAAAAACGGATTCAACATCTATACGTATGAGTGGGACGATGCTGAAATAAACCGGTTACTTTCGAAAGCTGTGAAGGGGCGTCGGCGGTCGGCTACTATCTGGAGGTATGGCACTTATATAATGGCGGCAGGAGTGGTGGCAACAGCGATTGCCGTGAGAGAGCGTGCTTATGGAGTGGCTTACCGGATCATTTTGCCAGTGTACACTGTGCAATTGCTGACCGCGCTGGGTGGCCCAATTACCAAAGAATTGGCAGTTAGCCGGGCCAGGAAAGCTGCGCAGAAACGGCCGTTGGGTAATTTCGTCCCACCGCATTAAAAGTGTTGCTCTCGTGTATCCCGAATCGGTACTTTAAGAAAACCTTCTCCCCGCTTAAAGGTTATCTTCTTAATTTTTTTCTAAACCCAAAGGGCTTAAATTTGCGCCCGACACTAATTAATTCAATTTGACATAAACATATTCAAATGGCTACAAAATACGATTTGATAGTGATAGGCAGCGGTCCCGGAGGTTACGTGGCGGCAATCAGGGCTTCCCAGCTTGGTATGAAGGTAGGCGTGGTTGAACGTGACGAACTTGGAGGCATTTGCCTTAACTGGGGCTGTATACCCACCAAGGCGCTGCTAAAGAGTGCGCAGGTATTTGAGTACATCAAGCATTCGAAAGATTATGGCATTGATGTAAAGGGAGCCGATGTAGACTTTGGAGGGGTAATAAAGCGAAGTCGTGAAGTAGCCAACGGTATGAGCAAAGGAATCAATTTCCTTTTCAAAAAGAATAAAATCGATCATATAGAAGGTTTTGGAAAGCTGAAAAAGAACAAAACCGTAGAAGTAACAGCTAAGGACGGCAAAAAAACGGACTACCAGGCCGAGCACATCATTCTTGCCACAGGGGGCCGTTCACGCGAGCTACCCGCACTGAAAATCGACAATGAGAAGATCATCGGCTACAGGAAAGCCATGTCGCTCGACAAAAAGCCCGAAAGCATGGTGGTGGTAGGTTCCGGTGCCATTGGCGTTGAGTTTGCCTACTTCTACAACTCGCTCGGGGTAAACGTTACCATTGTGGAGTACCTGCCTGCCATTGTGCCGCTGGAAGACGAAGAAGTGTCGAAGCAGCTGGAACGGAGCTTTAAAAAAGCTGGCATGACGATAATGACCAGCGCTGAAGTTACCAATGTGGATACCAAAGGCAAAAAGTGCAAGGTAACAGTGAAAACGAAGAAGGGCGACGAGCAGATTGAATGCGACATTGTGCTTTCGGCAGTTGGTATTTCTACCAACCTTGAAGGCATTGGCCTGGAAGAAGTGGGCGTGAAAACCGACAAGGGGAAGGTGGTGGTAGACGACTACTACAAAACCAATGTGCCTGGTGTATATGCCATTGGCGATATTGTAAAAGGGCAGGCTTTGGCGCACGTGGCTTCGGCTGAAGGAATAATATGTGTTGAAAAAATTGCTGGTCACCATCCGGAGCCACTCGACTACAACAATATACCCGGCTGTACCTATTGCTCGCCGGAAGTAGCCTCCGTAGGGTACACAGAGAAAGCCGCTAAGGAAGCGGGCTATGAGATAAAAGTTGGCAAGTTTCCGTTTTCGGCTTCAGGTAAAGCCAAAGCAGCCGGTGCCGCCGATGGTTTTGTTAAGCTGGTGTTCGATGCCAAGTACGGCGAATTGCTGGGTGCCCACATGATTGGCAATAATGTGACGGAAATGATCGCCGAGATTGTGTCGGCCAGAAAGCTGGAGACAACAGGCCACGAGCTGATCAAAACTGTGCACCCTCACCCTACCATGTCTGAAGCTATAATGGAGGCAGCTGCGGCTGCTTACGACGAGGTAATCCACCTGTAGCAGTAGCTGACTTGAGCGGCAATACCATCAATATTGTTCCCGAAGAGGAATTAATTCGCCGGATTCAGCAAAAAGACAAACTGGCCTTCGAGTACCTGTACGACAGGTACTCGGGCGCCATATTTGGGGTAATTTCCCGCATCGTAAAAAGCGAAGACGTAGCCGAAGAACTGCTCAACGACTCATTTCTGAGGTATTGGGAAAAAGCATCGCAATACGATGCATCGAAGGGCCGCCTGTATACCTGGATGGTAAACATAGCCCGCAACCTCGCCATCGACAAAACCCGGTCGAAGGAATATTCACAGGCTGGTAAAACTGATTCGACCGCATCTTTCGTATATGCAGATGCCCTCATGCCTGCCGACACGCTGCAGGTAGAAGGTATTGGCGTGAAAGAGCTGCTGACGAAGTTAAAACCCGAACAGCAAGATATTATCCGGTGGATGTACTTTGAGGGATATACACAGTCGGAAATCGAAGAAAAATTTAATATACCTCTTGGCACTGTAAAGACTCGCCTCCGGGCAGGAATGATATTGCTGAGAAAAATAATTGGCGTTGACAGGTAAAGAGCTCATCGAATCCGGAATGCTGGAGCTTTACGCTCTGGGGAGGCTCTCTGCTGACGAGAAAGCCGAAGTGGAGCGCTTGTGCCGGCAGTATGAGGACGTACGGGCCGAACTTCGCGATATAGAATTGGCGATGGAGGCTGTTGACAGAACCCTCGCAAAACCCCCTTCTCTTGCTACCAAGGAAAAGCTGTTCGGCAAAATTGCCGGTGAGGATCCTGCCATCACCCGGCCGCTTCCTGGCCCGGCCGCTACCGGAAACTCCTGGATGCTGGCCGCATCTGTTTCAGTGGCTGTCATTTCGTTGGCCGCGGCTATCTTCTTTTACCAGAAATGGAATACAGCCAACCAACAGTATGAGGATTTGGTGGCGCAAAACTCGAGTTTGGCCACGGAGCTCAACCAGGTGAAAAGCTCTCTTGAGCAAAACGAGGGTCAGCTGGCTATTGCCACGGATGCAGCTTCGCAGCGAATAGTGCTTTCGGCAATTGAGGCAGGGTCCGATTTGAAAGTACTGGTGTACTGGAACACCGCCAGCAATGACGTTTATCTGGATGCTGGCGAGCTGCCCACGCCTGGCAGTTTGCAAGATTACCAACTTTGGGCAATTGTAGATGGCAAACCTGTGGACATGGGGGTAATCAGCCTGGAAGGCACCGGCGGTTTACTCAAAATGAAGCCGGTGGCCAATGCAGTTGCTTTCGCTATTACGCTTGAGCCAAAAGGCGGCAGAGCACAACCCACGCTCGAAAAAATGGTGGTGGCAGGCAATGTAAATGCCTGATGCAGTAAACAATTGTGCCACGTCCGGGTTATAACCAAGGCGCAGCCGGAAGCTCTGACGCGGCTGTTTTGAAAGCTATTACATAGGTTTAATTGTTGAGAAAGACCTGCCGGTTGGCGGGTTTTTCTTTTTGAAAACCGTCCGAAATCAGACACCTTTGTTTGGTATTGGGAAGCGAAGAAATTCCGAATTATGCGTAATGATCTATAAATCAGCGGGTAACGAACTGGTATGGTGATTGTCTTGCAAGGGAAGATGAAATAAATGCTTATGATTAAGAATATCCTCACTGTCGCCTTCAGAAACCTCCGCAAGCAGCGGTTTTATTCCTTCCTCAACATGGCCGGTTTAGGCATTGGGTTGTCTGTGTTTCTGCTCATTATCCTTTTTATCAGCCACGAGCTAAGCTACGATAAGCACCACGCCAATGCCGACAGGCTTTACCGCATCGACCAGACGTTCATCTGGGGCGATGCCTACCCCACGTTTGGGTCAACAGGGCCGGGAGTTGCGTACGATATAAGAACAGACGTGCCTGGGGTAGAACAAGTAACCCGCATATATACCGCCGGTGAAAAGCTGGTGAGCGTGCCTTCACAACCCGAGAAGGAAGCATTTGAGGAAGAGGTGCTGGGCGTAGATTCTACTTTTTTTAAAGTATTTGGGTTTCCTATGGTGGCTGGAGACGTGGCCACTGCTTTGGAACAACCGAATTCGGTGGTGTTGACTGAAACTACCGCCCGAAGATATTTTGGAGATACAGAGGTTTTAAACCAGACGATTAAGATAGCCGATGGCAGAAATGAGGGTTTGTTTAAAGTAACCGGCATAATAAAAGATGTGCCGGCAAACACACACTTCACATTCAATTTAATTACCTCGATGACTTCCTATCAGGAGGTAATCAGGAGGAATGACGCTTGGGTGTGGTCTGGGTTTGTGACTTATGTGCTCCTGAAAGACGGTGCCAGCAGAGAGGCAGTTGAAGAAGTGATCTTTGATTTGCCGAGCACTCACGCCGGCGACTTTTATAAAGATGTTACAGCCAACGGAAAGGAATGGCACCTGTATCTCGTGCCTGTTACAGACATCTGGCTTCACACTGTAGGGTCGCCCAACCGGCTGGGGGCTACCAGCAGCATCTTGTATGTTTATATATTATCGGCAATCGCCATTATGGTACTTGCACTAGCCTGCGTAAACTACATGAACATGGCCACGGCACGCTCGGTAAGCCGCACCAAAGAAGTAGGCATACGCAAAACGCTTGGTGCATTAAAAGGCCATTTGCTGTTGCAGTTTCTGGCCGAGTCATTCATCCTCGTATTATTGGCTTCGGCTTTGGCGCTGGGTATAGTCGAACTAAGCATTCCTTATTTCAATACCCTGGCCGGTGTGCAGTTGAGCACTCTCAGCCTGTTCGATAGCAATGCCAGGATATTGTTGCTTGTTTCGGTAGTGTTAGTTACCGCGCTCCTGGCAGGTACTTACCCCGCCTTTTATTTGTCGCGGTTTAAGCCAATTCAGGCACTACGCAAGCAAAACAAGGTCGGAAAAAGCGGCCGCTACCTCCGCAGCGGTCTGGTGGTGTTCCAGTTTACCATTTCTATTTCCCTGGTGGTGCTTTCATTTGTTGTGTACGATCAACTAAATTATCTGCAGAACCGCGACATCGGTTTCGACAAAAATAACCTGATTATTGTGCCCCAGGTGCAGCGGATGGATTCTGTGAAGAGAGTGTCGTTCAGGGACGCCCTCGCTAACAATCCCGCAGTGAAATCCGTAGGTATGTCCACTTCTGTGCCGCCCCATATTTATGACGGGGACAGCTTTACCAGCGATGAAATTCCAGGCCAGTACGTTCCCCTTGCCTATATGAATGTAAGCAAAACTTACCTGCAAACTCTCGGTGTAGAGATGTTGCACGGCAGAGCATTTGGCGAGGCATATGAGGCCGATGGCAAGAATGTGGTTATTAATGAGGAGACCATTGCCGCAATGGGGTGGGATAATGACGAGTCGGTGATCGGAAAAAAGTTAATTTACTACGGCACCCGCTTTAACGTGATTGGTGTGATGAAAGACTTTAACTACTGGGCGCTCGACAGCCCGATTCAGCCCCTGGCAGTGTTTCAGTATGGAGCGCCTATTTCACATCAGGACACCCATTATTTGTCGGTGCGTTTAAACGGCGGAACCAATAATGTGGCAGACGTTCAGCAGTTTATCGCCACGCTTGAGGCGCAGTGGGATGAGTTTGCACCCGGTTTGCCCTTTAGCTACAACTTTACCGACGAGATGTTTTTCCGGGCATTCGAATTTGAGCAGCGGTTGGGCAGAATATTCTCGACGTTTACTTACCTCGCCATTATTATAGCCTGTATGGGTCTGTTGGGCCTCGCAGCATATATGGCCGAAACCCGGCTAAAAGAAATCGGGATAAGAAAAGTACTGGGTGCTTCTGTAAGCCAGCTGGTAATGCTGATGAGTAAAGACTTTGCGAAACTGGTCGCTCTGGCATTCCTCATTTCTATTCCACTTTCCTGGTGGGCGGGAGATGTTTGGCTGCAGAATTACGAATACCGTACTACAATCAGTTGGACTGTGTTTGCTTACGCAGGAGTCAGCGCACTTGTGTTGGCACTGGTCACCGTCAGCTATCAGTCGATAAAAACGGCGTTTACCAACCCGGTAGATGTGCTGCACGATGAGTGAGAAGGCACGTTAGCAGTAAATGACAAGCCGGGAGTGCTACACGCCGTCTTTTCGGGGGCCGAAACAAGAAGGGCTGCCTTTTATCGGCAGCCCTGGTTGCTGTGGTTGTTGGAATCAATTATTGTTTACTTCTCTCCGTTCAGCTGAGCGTTAAGCTCATCGATAGTCTTGGCCACAGCTACTCCTGGAAGTTTGATAGGTGCGGCAACTTCAGCCAGGAAAGTGCCGTTCACTTCGCCTACCTTAAAAGTAGTAAAGCCTACACGATACAGCCCTACAGTAAGTGCCTTGAGCGGGTCGCTAGCTTCACTTTTGTAGCGGAGCAGTGAGTTATAAGAGCTTCCACCCGGATTTTTCGGCATTTCACCGCTGTCGTCGTTTCTTTCGAGAACAAACCACTTGGCGTTCTTTACCCCATCTTCAGTGATGTCTTCCTTCTTTACAATATCGGAGCGCTCCAAAGTAATGTAAGTGTCGAAATAATCTTTCGATGTTGCATTTGCTTCGAAGTCTGCGGATTTGGTAACGGTTTTAGGAAGTTTGTCAGGAGCAGGCGACATCATGCGGACACCCAGTTCGGGGGCAACGGCAGGAATCCAAACATAGATGTAATAGAATTTTTTTCCCTCAACCACAGCATCCTCGGTGTTGGGTGCCGCATATCCCAGGTAAGTTACCACGTCGGTGTAGGGTACTGCTACGGTTTTCGGCCCTATGCTTTTTGTAACGGAGCTACCAAAAGAGTCGAGCTTTTGAGCAAAAGTGTAGCTAACTGCTACCAGCAGCGCAAGCGTTAAAAGTACTTTTTTCATGAGTGATTAGATTTGAATAAAAAATTATTGGTTTAAAAAATTGCCTTCGAAGCAGCAGATATTACTGCTCCCCAAAGTCGCTGCAAAGTGGCAAAGTTTGTCATCAAAAAGTCTTTTGTTTGGCTGTTCTTTCCGTGGGTATACCAAATGTACACTTCTGTAGGTCACTTTTAATAGCCCTTCCGAGGCAGGCCAGTAAGCGCCACAGTTCTTTGAGCCTCAAAAAGGAGTCATCAGCAAATTAAGAATCCGAAAAAGAAGCGTCGCTTGAGCTCCACTCAGAATGTGCTGCCCGCTTTGTTAAGTTTTACGGTTATGTGTTTCGTCAGGCCCCGGTTAACCATCCGCAACACCTCCTTCAATGTAGACTTGGTTGCCTGGAATGTTCCGCCGGATATGCCTGGCGGCTTGCCACTAAATGCCGGCTAGCTTTTTAGTGAAAATTTTGAGGGCAGCCAGTCACAACTTCTTTTCAATTTGAGCTAAAAACAGCAATTTAGATGTTGGTAATCAGGAGCTTATCACCAGAGCCGGCATTGCCAAAACAGCAAACCCTTGTATTCGATGAAGTTCAAATCCGTCACTCCCATTCTTTACGCATCCGATGTCAGCAAAAGTATACGTTACTATGTTGAGAAGCTCGGTTTCGGAAATACCTGGGAGTGGGACAGCCCGCCGACGTTTGGAGGGGCCAGCAGGGGCAAAGTAGAGATCTTCTTCAGCAAGCAGGCACAGGGAAACCCCGGCACCTGGATGTCGGTTTTCGTTTCTGACATAGACGATTATTATGAGGAGATAAAAGCCCGGGGTGCCACCATTCTTCACCCGCCTGAGACCTACGAATGGGGCGTAAGGGAAATGCTGGTGGAAGACCCCGATGGCCACAAGCTCAGGTTTGGACAGAATGTCGGCGAAATCGTAATTGAACAGAACCCGTTTACTTCTACCCTCCGGCGCCTCGACTATTCCGGTGTAAAGAGCTTGATTGAAACGCAGCCACACTGGCTAAAGTGGGCGGAGCAGGATGGTAAAAACGGACTCCACTATCTCTGCAGCCTGGGTGTGTCGCGCAAACCCGCACGGGCAAAGGCCAGCCTCAGCATACTGCAGTTGCTGCTGGAAAAGGGGATGGATATGAATGCAATACATGAAATTCGTGAGAATGACGGAATCTTTCCAGCTACACCCCTGTGGTACGCCTACGCGCGGGGGAAAAACAAGCTGGTTTATACCTGGCTGCTGGAAAATGGAGCGAAGCCGGATAACTGCATGTTTGCCATTGCCTGGCAGAACGATGCTGCAGGGGCCGAGCTATTCAGGAAGCATGGAGCGCCCATTACCGACGCAAAGGGAGCACATAGCCCGTTCCTTGCCGCTTTAAACTGGGGAAAGGTAAGAGTGGCCCGGTGGTTCCTCGAAAATGGGGCCGATGTAAATTTTGCAGATGAGGATGGAAATACTGCGCTTCACCTGGCGGTGATGAAGAAGCTGAAGCCGGACCTCATTCAGCTGCTGCTTGAGCGTGGCGCCAATCCGCAATTGAATAATAAGACAGGTATGACGCCGGCGCTATTGGCCATGCAAAACGGAAGGCAATGGATGTTGCACCTCCCGAAGGGCTGATGGGAGGAAGTGGAGAGAAAAGCAAAAAACCAAATTGATGCAAACGTCTGACATCACTGATCCGGTGTTTCTTGAGGCCGTGCTGTCGATCGACTCAGGCGATAAGGTTGGGCTTGAAAAGATGCTGACTGCCAATCCCCGCCTGGTGCAGGAAAGGCTTTCCACACCCGGCGAACAGGGTTATTTTAACGACCCTTACCTGCTGTGGTTTGTAGCCGGCAACCCTGTCCGTCATGAAAAACTTCCTGCCAGCATCGTGGAGATTGCTGAATTACTGATCGGGTACATAAAACGGGATGCCCCGGACAGCTTTCAGCTCCAGGTCGACCATACGCTTGAGTTGGTGGCTACGGGGCGTATCCCGAAGGAATGCGGGGTTCAGATTCCCCTGATAGACCTGCTGATCTCGTGTGGTGCAGCCCCTTGTGAAGTAATGGGGGCCATAGGTCACAACAACCTCGGGGCGGCAAGGCACCTGCTTAAAAACGGCGCACGTCTGAACCTTGCCGCTGCTGTTTGCCTCGATATGCCAGCAGAGCTGGAGCAGCTTGCCCTAAACGCCAGCCGGCACGATCGCCAGCTGGCATTGGTATCTGCGGCATTTTTCGGGAAAGCAGAGGCGGTGCAATTCATGCTGGAGCAGGGAGCCGACCCTAACGCATACCTCGACCCTGCCAAGGCACAGGGTTTCCATTCGCATGCCACAGCGCTTCACCAGGCTGTTGTTTCCGGCTCATTTGAAACTGTAAAAGCCCTCGTTGAAGGCGGTGCCAACCTCAACCTCACGGATCGTATTTACCACGGCACACCAATGGGGTGGGCGGAGCATGCGCTGGAGGGTGCATCAGATAACAAATCAGCACGATTCCGCTATCAAAAAATAGCTCAATACCTGAGCAAGCAAACCGAAAGGAATCCATAGTCCCTACTTTCCCGGCACTTCTATGTTTTATGGCGTAAAATGAAAATACCCTGCAGCACGTGTACAACTATTGCTGAAGTTCGGTGATGACAGTAACGGAGAGATAATGAGCAAGCTTGCTGAGTATAGTCGTCAGGGAAGAATTCCCACTCTTTTTCAGCAAAAATTGATCTCTTTCCCAGCATGCGGGAGAGCGGCTATAATAAAAAAAGCCGCCCCTTTGTTGAGGCAGCCTTTTTAGAAGTTGTTGCGATTATAATTTTTTATTCAATAACAATGCGCCTGATGTGCATTCGATCATTGGTGTGAATTTCCAGAAGGTATATACCAGCTTTTACACCTGTAATATTCACCTCGGCTGCCTCGCTCACTGATCTGGCTACATTCAGCGTTTGCAGGTACCTGCCTCCCACGTCGATAAGCCGGACCTGGTTGATAACCTGGTTGCCGACAGTAACATAAAGCCGTGCGTTCGCTGGCAGCGGATATACATTAATTGTATTGAGCTCTTTATCGTTTACCGCCGTTACCTCTTCATCCACATCCGTTAGGTTTACGGTTACCGGTGCAGAGGCTGAATGCGTGCCGTCTGTTACCTGTACGGTAAGTGTAAATGACGGCGTAGACTCGAAGTCCAAAGCCGATGCAGTAGCCACTGTAAGCTGACCCGTGCCTGCATTTATGGCGAATGCGTTGCCGGTATTGCCCGCCGTAATCGAAAAGCTCAATGCGTCGCCATCAGGGTCGCTGGCGGTCAAAGTTCCCACTACCGTGCCTGCGACGGCGTTCTCCGGAACGGAAAATGTCTGCTCACTGATCTGCGGGGCGTTGTTTCCCGCTTCATCCACGTCGGTAATATTAATGGTAACAGAACCGGAAGCGCTGAGGCTGCCGTCGCTCACTTCAATGGCCAGGTTAAAGGCCGTTACAGCCTCAAAATCGAGTGCCGAGCTATTGCTTACCGTTATTTCGCCGGAGGTTGCATTAATAGCAAAGGCGTTGTCGCTGTTGCCAGAAACGATTGTGAAGGTAACCGCATCGCCGTCGGGGTCGGAAGCTGTAACAGTACCCACGGAGGTGCCGTTCGGGGTGTTTTCAGCAATGGTAAACGACTGGCTGATGATCTGCGGCGCCTGGTTTACCGACTCATCCACATCAGTCACATTGATGGTAATGGTAGCGGTGGCGGTGGCACTGCCATCGGAAACCTCCACAGTAAGACTGAAGGATGTAACTGCCTCAAAGTCGAGCCCGCCGCTGTTGTTTACCGTAATCTGGCCGGTGTTGGCGTCGATGGCAAACACCCCGTTGGTATTGCCGGCGGTAATGGAGAAAGTCAAAGCGTCGTTGTCGGCATCGCTCGCATTCACGGTTCCTACTGGGGTTCCGTTGATGCGGTTTTCGGCAATTGTAAACGACTGGTCGGTGATCTGCGGTGCCTGATTGCCGCTTTCGTCCAAGTTGTTAACGCTAATGGTGACCGTCGCAGAAGCTGCAAGGCTGCCATCACTCACCTCAACCGTGAGGCTGAATGTAGTGGTGCTTTCGAAGTCTAGTGCTGCAGCGTTGGCCACGGTAATTTGGCCGGTGCTGGCATCAATGGCAAAAGCGCTGTTGGTGTTGCCAGCCGTAATGGAATAACTTAGGGCATTTCCATCGGGGTCGCTCGCAGCAACTGTACCCACCACCGTGCCGTTTGCTTTGTTTTCGTCGATGCTGAATGATTGCGCGGAAATTTGCGGCGCCTGGTTCACCGTTTCATCTACGTCGGTCAGGTTTACCGTTACAGTGGCTGAAGCGGTGAGGCTGCCATCCGAAACCTCAACGGTGAGGGCGAACGTGGGTGTGGTCTCAAAGTCGAGCGCACTGGCTGTGGCCACTACAAGCTCGCCGCTGGCATTAATGCTGAAGGCATTATTTGTATTGCCCGCAGTAATGCTAAAAGTAAGCGCATCGCTGTTGGCGTCGCTTGCCACCACTGTGCCTACCACAGTCCCTGCTGCACGGTTTTCGGCTACAGTAAAGGTTTGATTGCTGATAACCGGCGCTTCGTTTGGAATATTCACCTCCAGCGTAAATGTTTGCGAAGCAGTGCTGTTGTTTGCCTGCCCGTCGTTGGCAGTTACAGTGATGGTTGTCGACCCACTTTGGTCTGCTTTCGAAGTAATAGTAACTGCGCCCGTTGCCTGGTCAATTACCACATTTGCGAAAGCTACCTCCGCTGGCTCCATCGTATAGGTATAAGTCTCGCTCTCTTCGCCAAAAGGAGCTGTTCCCAACACTACGCTCACAGTTTCTGTTGTCGTAAAGTTTCTCAGCACAACTACAGAGGATGCATTCAGCGTAAATACAGGCGCATCATTTACTCCATTTACGTTTACGGACACCGTGCCCGTGTTGTCGCTGGTTTTATCGGCATCGCTCACCTTTACTGTGAAGGAGGTAAGGCCTGTTCCGAATTTATCCGCACCGGGAATGTATTGGAGCTGCCCGAGGTCGTTTACCGAAATTACCTGGCCGGCATACACTGCGTTGCCCCCGTATTTCAACACCCCAATAGCAGGTAAACTCTCAACTCGCACACTCGCAAAAGGCTTACCCTGCGACTGGCTGTAAGAAAAATCGGTACTGGCAAAAGGATATGAACCATCTTCATCAAGGGTAATGGCTGTGTTTCCGGCAACAGGGGGAGGATCGCCCACGGTAATGTTTCCATTTTCCACCTTCATTACCGGAAAACCTTCGTTGAAGATCACGTTGTTCATGGTGATCGACGTGCTTCCTGATGCAAAGGCTTCCTTCAGCCTAACCTTGAAATAAAATAGCACACCCTGCGCATTTACTTTGTCGGACGCTGCTGCCACAATCCTGATCTGTGACGGATTGGAATCATTGACCACTACGGAAAATGACTGACTCAGGGTCCCGGTTTTCACCACCTCCAGGAACTCGAGACGGGTAGCGTCAATGTCGATTCGCATATCGAAAGCCGAATAACCCGAGGCTACCGGCAATTCTGTCACCGTTACGGGAACACTGTATTCGGTATTAAAAGGAACAGTAGTGTTTTCTATTTTCACCACTCCGTCGTATACCTGAAGCTGTGTGCTTTCGGCTTTTTGGCCATTGGCATCTTCTACGATCACTTTTGGGTCACCCGATTTGCTTACAACAAGTAATCCCTCGGTGCTGATAGAACCCACGTCCGGTTTTGACAGCGACCACACGTAAGGTGGTGTGCCGCCGCTGGCTTCGAAAGC
>CBFGTI010000080.1:0-25783 GCA_965651695.1 uncultured Imperialibacter sp.
GCTCGTTTTGTTACCTCGTGGTCGGGTTTGTTGCCAATGTAGCCGGGTATGCAAACATTTTCGAACGCTGTGAATTCGGGGAGCAGATTGTGAAACTGAAACACAAAGCCGATTTCTTTGTTTCTAAAAGAGGCAAGCTGGGTGCTGCTGAGTTTAAGCAATTCTTTTCCGGCCAGCTCGATGATGCCCTCATCGGGGGTATCGAGACTACCCAATATATGTAACAGCGTGCTTTTGCCGGCGCCACTCGCACCTACAATCGATACAATCTCTCCCTTCGAGATCTCAAGGTCAATCCCCTTAAGCACTTCCAGCGTGCCGTATTTCTTTCGTATTCCGCTTGCTTTCAGCATGTATTTTTCGTTGCCATGCAAATATATAAAGAATGGCGTGCCATCCGAGAGACATGTGACGAAGCTTGGTTTCTGCCTCTTAAAGTATAATGCCGCGCTAAACGGCAGCCTGTTATTCAGCTCCGTTTCGCCGGAGATTTATAATGACGCTGCTTCGTCTGCTGCAAACAAGGCGATAAGGCCTGCCCAAACGAAATTGGCTTGTAATTGCTCAACCGATAGATTAGATTCGCACAAAAAAGAAGCGCAGGCCGATGCGACGCTCAATAATTGCAGTTGAGCGAGGTATAGGTTAAACAAATTTCTTTTACTAGCCTTTCAAAAAACCAAAAACACATGAACATTCACGAATACCAGGCCAAAGGAATTCTCAAAAGCTACGGTGTGAGCATTCAGGAAGGAATTGTAGCCGACACGCCTGAAAGGGCACTGGAAGCAGCCCGTACATTGCATGCCGAAACAGGTACCAGCTGGTACGTGGTAAAAGCCCAGATACACGCAGGCGGCAGGGGAAAAGGCAAGGTGAGAGAGACCGGATCCAATGGTGTAGTGTTGGCTAAAAACCTGAACGAAGTAGCTCCTAAAGCTGAAAAAATACTTGGTGGTACGCTCGTTACCCACCAAACTGGGCCTGATGGTAAAAGGGTAAATAAAATCCTGATCGCACAGGACGTTTATTATCCGGGTGAGTCGGAGCCGAAGGAATATTATATGAGTATTTTGCTCGATAGGGCGAAGGGATGCAACGTAATTATGGCCTCTACAGAAGGGGGTATGGATATAGAAGAGGTGGCTGCCCATTCGCCGGAAAAAATAATCAAAGAGTGGATCGACCCATCCGTTGGGTTGCAGCCATTTCAGGCCCGGAAGGTGGCTTTTAAACTTGGCCTTGAAGGCAATGCGTTTAAAGAGATGGTGAAGTTTATTAACGCGCTGTACAACGCTTACGTGGGAAGCGACTCGTCGATGTTTGAAATAAACCCTGTACTGAAAACCTCCGATAACAAGATACTGGCAGTTGATGCCAAGGTGAACCTGGACGACAATGCACTGTTTCGCCACAAAGACCTGGCCGAGCTGCGGGATATTTCGGAGGAGGATCCGTTGGAAGTAGAAGCGGGAGTTGCCGGGCTCAACTATGTAAAGCTGGATGGCAACGTAGGCTGTATGGTAAATGGTGCCGGCCTCGCCATGGCTACTATGGACATTATTAAGCTGTCGGGCGGTGAGCCTGCCAACTTCCTCGATGTGGGAGGAGGTGCTAATGCCAAAACAGTGGAGGCAGGGTTCCGCATTATTTTGAAGGATCCGAACGTTAAAGCTATCCTTATCAACATCTTTGGCGGTATCGTTCGCTGCGACAGAGTGGCTACCGGTGTGGTGGAGGCTTATAAAAATATCGGTAAAATCAATGTGCCTATTATTGTGCGTCTGCAGGGCACCAATGCCGAAGAAGGTGCAAAAATTATAGCTGAATCAGGACTGAAGGTGTTCCCCGCCATATTGCTTAAGGATGCAGCACTGAAAGTGAAAGAGGTGCTGTCGTAAGCGAACTGTAAAAATCTAAATACAAAAAAAAAAGAATCCGCCGACGTGGATTCTTTTTTTTTGTTTCATTTTACTGCAAAAACGGAAACCGCCAACTACTTAAATTTGTTGATGAACTCAAGTGCTTGAGGCATAGCAGTGAACATTTTGGTTGGTACGTCCGGCTTGTTTACCGTTAGGTAAAAATTGGCCATTAGCTTCAATGCCGGAGAATCTACAAGTAAGGCCACAGCCTTTACGTAGGCCGATCCTTCTTTCGCCAGGTAATCTCGGGCGCTTTTATCAGCGGATCCAAGAAGACGGATATCGCATATTACTGGATAATCGGCGTTCTTTTGGATTTTTATCCGGTCACCGACTATTCGTTTGGCTGCTTCCAAGTTTAATTCATCAATCTTCTTGTAAATGAAAAACAAAACACCATCTTTGATGTAAAACCTGGCGAAGTCATTTTCTAACTCATCCATCTTATCTATTAAAATAATTATACAATTTAGTTGATTTATACCAGCTTGCTAGTTAAAAGACTTAGATTTTCGATCAGTTTGGTAAAACAACAGACCAAAAATTAGTAGCACAGTTATATGGCCAAAATAAGGCACAACAATTTCCTTGACACCGTCAGTGAAATTTCACAGGATGCCAAGGAGAAAGGTGTAATGCAGCTGTACACCGAGGATGAGAGTTTTACAGGCCGGAAAATAAGAATCCATAACAAAGATCTTTATCATTTCGGCACCACAGGATATTTGGGATTAGAGCAGGACCCCCGGCTGAAACAAGCTGCCATAGATGCTATTATTAAATACGGCACCCAGTTTCCACTCTCCAAAACGTACGTATCTTTTGTTCTCTACAAAGAACTTGAAGAAAAACTCGAGCAAATGTACGGCCACCCCGTGGTGGTGATGAAAAACAGTACGCTCGGGCACATGGGCGTAATACCCACGATAGTTCGCGACGAAGACGGTGTAATTCTGGATCACCAGGTGCATTGGAGTGTGCAAAATGCTACGCTTTTGCTCAAAACAAGAGGTGTGCCCATTGAAATGATCCGGCACAATAACATGGATATGCTCGAAGACAAAATAAAAGAGCTAACCAACACCTGCGATAAGATTTGGTATTTTGCCGACGGCGTTTACTCCATGTTTGGCGATGAGGCGCCCATTGCCCAGCTTAAAGAGCTTTGTAAAAAATACCCAAAGCTGCATCTGTACTTCGACGACGTGCACGGGATGAGCTGGGTGGGAAAAAATGGCGTGGGTTTCGTGTGCAGCCACTACGACGAGCTGCCCGAAAATGTGGTGGTGTTTTGCACGCTAAGCAAATCGTTTGGTGCGAGCGGCGGAATTATGGTAACTTCAGATAAGAAGCTGTATCGGAAGGTAAAGAATTTCGGTGGCCCGCTCACTTTTTCTGCCCAGTTGGAACCCGCCTCCATAGCTGCTGCCGTGGCCTCGGCTAATATTCACCTCAGCGATGAAATTTACCAGATGCAGAACGAGCTGCATGAAAAAATAAAATACTGCAACGATCTTATTGAAAAAACGACTCTGCCTCTCGTAGAAAAGAATGATTGTCCGGTGTTTTACATTGGGGCCGGGGCGCCGGCTGTAGGCTACAATATTGTTAAAAAGCTGCTGGACAACGGGTTTTTTGTGAATATGGGGATTTTCCCGGCCGTGCCGGTAAAAAAGACCGGGGTGAGATTTACCATTTCGCGACACAACCATATGGAGGACATTAAGGCTTTGGTGGATGCCATGGTGGTGCTGTATCCAAAAGCCCTGGAGGAAGAACATTATAACAATAACCAGGTGCGGCGAATTTTTGCGCTACCTGCCATTAAGGAAGGGGAAGGGGAATTACGGAAGATTTCAGACGAGCTGCGCACGCAGTTATTTTACTCCATTAACGAGATTGAGCCCGCCCTGTGGAACAAGTATTTTGGTGGCCAAAGTGTGTTTGACCACGCAGGGTTGTCTTTTTTGGAAAAAACCTTCCGTGACAACGAAGAAAAAGAGCACAACTGGCGGTTTTTTTACCTGATAGTAAGGGACGAAGATGAGAAAGTAGTCGCGGCCACTTTTCTAACACATTCGATGTGGAAAGACGACATGCTTGCGCCAGCGTCGATTTCGAAGGAATTTGAAGAAAGGCGAAAGACCGACCCGTACTTTATGTCCTCCGAGGTTCTCGTAATGGGTTCGCTCTTCACTGAGGGCAACCACCTCTATGTAGACAAGTCGGATGCGAGATGGGAGGAGGCATTGGGGCTGGTGCTTAGAGAGATAGAAAAGCTCGACGAAAAGCTTAACCCTTCGATGATCGTGTTGAGAGATTTCAGGAGCGACGACAACTCCCTGCGCGATTATATTCTAAAAAGAGGCTACATCAACATTACGCTACCCGACTCGTGTGTGCTCGAAGACTTATCGTGGAAAACCACAGATGAATATGTGCAGCGGTTGTCGGCAAAATCGAGAAAACACTACAGGCAGGAAATAGAAGCCTACAGCAAATATTTTGATGTGGCTGTGAAAGCGAAGCTGAATGCCAACGAGCTGCCTCACATGGAAGGATTGTACCGAAATGTTTGGAGAAATAATTTCGACATGAACACTTTTCCTTTCAACTCGAAGGTCTTTCAGCAGATGTCGGACGACCCTAATTGGGAATTTATAGTTCTGACGTTAAAAGAAGCGTACGACGATCAGGAGGTAAAGGGGCTGCCGATAGCGGTGATGTTTTGTTACAAGAATGGTAGCGTAAGCTACGTACCTGCTTTTATTGGTATGAATTACGACTATGTGCAGAAGTTTCATGTGTACCGGCAGATGCTGTTCCAGACAATTTTAAGGGCGCATACACTTGGTTTTAAGAAGGTGGATTTTGGATTTTCGGCGTCGTTTGAGAAACGGAAGGTGGGCGCCACGGTTATTCCAAAGGTGGCATACATCCAGGCCAAAGACAACTATTCAATAGAAATGATGGGGGTAGTACAAAAGCAATAGTCAGGCTTTTTCTAAAAACTCACAAGCCGTGCTATAAATCTCCTGTTTTGTGAATGGCTTCTTCAGGTGCGCATCCATACCCGACTGAAGGGCTTTTTCGACGGCCTCCTGGTAAGCGTCGGCCGTAAGCGCCACGATTGGTTGCGTAAACTGATTTTTTCTTAATCTTCTCGCCAACTCATAGCCATCTATCTCCGGCATGTGAATGTCCACAAAGGCAAGGTCGAAGTTGTGGCTTTCAGCAAGTTTTATGGCTTCCAGTGCGGTTGTAGAGGTGGTTACCACGGCACCCAGGTTTTCGAGCACTCGTTTTGCCAGCTTCAGGTTTAGCTCATTGTCGTCTACCACAAGCAGCTGATACTCCTTATTGAACCTTAGCTTCAGCCCGTCGACTACCACTTTTGGCGGAGGTGGCTTCACAGCTCCAGTCTCCAGCTTCATTGTAAATGTGAAGGCCGTGCCAGTAGCTTTTCCCATGCTGAGGGGTGGACTTTCAACGGTAATTTGGCCGTCCATAAGTTCAAGCAGGTGTTTGGTAATGGTAAGACCAAGGCCGGTGCCGCCGTAGTGTCGTGATGTGGAGTCGTCGGCTTGTGTAAAGCTTTCGAATATCATGCTCAGCTTATCGTTGGGTATACCAATTCCGGTGTCGACCACCCTTCCCAGCAGATAAGTATACCCGTTTTCCGAGCCGGTTTGTGTAAAATCCACATCAATTTCGCCGGAAACAGTGAATTTTACTGCATTACTTACCAGGTTTCTTACAATCTGGTTTATTTTAGAAGGGTCGCCAACCATTACTTTCGGTAGCGTGGGGTCGATGTTGATCGATAGCTTAATGCCCTTTTCTTTTGCCAGGTATATGTAAGGATTGAGATTAGACTTAAGCACTTCATCTAAATGAAATTCTATATGCTCGAGCGTTAGCTTACCTGCCTCAATCTTGTTGATGTCCAGTATGTTATTAATAAGCTTTCCCAGATCTTCGCCCGAGCCTTTTATTAGCCTTAAAAAATTCTGCTGCTCGGCTGTGGGGTTAGTTTCAAACATCAGGTCGATAAATCCGAGTATAGCATTTAGTGGAGTTCTTATCTCGTGGCTCATGTTGGCCAAAAACCGGCTCTTTGCTTCATTAGATGCCTCAGCTTTCTCTTTTGCTTCTTTAAAAACCGAGATGTCTTTGGCAATCAGAAGTATGTTGGAAGGGTTGTGGTGGCTGTCGAGAAGGTAAGAAAAAGCAGCAGAATGGGGCACTGACACATTGCCCTGGTACAACAAATTCAGCTCATCAATTCTACAAATGTAGGAATTAGTCAACTCGCTTTTCACGCTTTTCAAAACGCCCCGCTCTGTCTCGAGTAGCAACTTTTCAAGCGGTTTGCCTATTAGTTCATGCTTTCTGCGCCCAAGCTTTTCCAGCACGATATCGTTTACTTCTTCGATTACAAAATCAAGATCCAGGATAAACAGAACATCTACAACGCCCTTGTAAATGCTCTCCAGGTAGTTTTTAGAAACCATGGAAGCCTTCAACTCCTCACCCAGCATGTTAATTCCACCAATCAGGCCATCAAGTTCATCCTGGTGGTCGGATCGTTGCAGCTTATAGTCGAAGTTGCCGTTGGCAATTTCGTATACAAGCTGAATGGCGTCGTCAATCCTTTTCTTAAATTCTTCGGGAACTGGTTGCTTAAACAACATCTTAAAGAAGGTTTCGAATAGTAATAAGCCTTGTTAAGTGAGAAAAATAATTTATCCAGGTTAAAAATTTAGTGAGCCTATTTTTAATGCATCAAATCCGGCGTTAGCTCGGCATCTATTCAAAAGATGAGTAGACAACCATTTTAAGCCGGCACACCCCTTGCTCTTAAGGTCTTATAATTTTATCGACAGTCCTGATACCATTGAAATCTGCATTGCCTTTCTCTAAAATACAAAGCTTTTGAATCAAGTCATGCGTGTTTTAGCATTTTTCTTGCCTGCATACACTAAAGGCGGAAACACCGACCCGCTTTGAATGAAAGACTGCCCTGCTCGTTATTCATTTTTTACCGGCCGGGTTGGGTAAGTCTTTTTACTTCTAAGATCGTTTTTCACTGTTCGAGGGTCAAAGTTCGCTTGTATACAGGGAATGTGTTACATTCGACACGAAAATATTTCTTACCTCGCTGCTAAACCATTAAATAGTGGCTGTAACCCTACATGTGTAATAGCAGGTTCTTCTGGTGTAAAGGGAGTTTTGGAGTTGTGAAATGTGTAAAAATGTAAATAACATTTTCGATGAACTTGCGTGCTTTTGAACAGAACAGCAAGCGAGACTATAAACGCATGCGGAGCTTCCTTGCCGGTGTGAAAAAGAAAAAGCCGGATGAGCTCGACGAAAAGTTTCATAACCTTCACGAGGAAGTTTTCGAAACAGTGGAGTGCCTGGCGTGCGCCAATTGCTGTAAAACCACAAGCCCCTTGTTTGTAAATGCCGACATCGAGCGGATAGCTAAACACCTGAAAATAAAGCCCGGCCAGTTTATTCAAAAGTATCTGAGAATAGATGAGGAAGGAGATTATGTTTTGCAGGTGTCGCCGTGCTCTTTTTTAGATGCAGATAATTATTGTAGCATTTATGATGTGCGGCCCAAAGCCTGCCGTGAGTACCCGCATACCAACAGGAAGAAAATGCATCAAATTCTTGAGCTTACTGCGAAGAACACCCAGGTTTGCCCCGCGGTGTTTCGCATAGTACAGCGCCTTGAGAGCGAAGTTTACCCAAAAAAGTAGGTTAGGCTGCCTACATTCCCCCAAGGCAGACGTATTTAATTTGCAGGTAGTCTTCGATGCCATATTTGGAACCTTCCCGGCCCATGCCGCTTTCTTTCACACCGCCAAAGGGTGCAACGGCCGTCGACATCATGCCGGTGTTTACCCCAACCATGCCGTATTGCAAAGCTTCTGCCATTCGCCAAATTCGGGTTATGTTGTGGCCATAGAAGTAGGAGGCAAGGCCATAGGGCGTATTGTTGGAAATGTGGATAGCCTCATCATCCGTTTGGAACCGGTATATGGACGCTACAGGCCCAAAAATTTCTTCCTGCGAGAAATCCATTTCCGTGGTGGCTTCCGTCACTACCGTTGTTTCGTAAAACGTGCCTCCCAGTTGATGATGCTTGCCTCCCAATACAATCTTTGCCCCCTTTGTGGTCGCATCTTTCATTAGCCGGTCTACTTTTCCCATCGCTTCATCATTAATCAGTGGACCTATATCCACACCTTCTTCCATGCCGTTGCCTATTTTCAGGCGTTTTACCGCATCGGTAAATTTTTCTACAAATTCATCGTAAACGCCTTCCTGCACCAGCAAGCGGTTCGCGCATACACAGGTTTGGCCAGCGTTTCTGTATTTGGATGCAATAGCCCCTTCAACTGCAGCATCTATATCTGCGTCGTCCAGTACTATAAAGGGAGCGTTGCCGCCAAGTTCAAGTGAGATCTTTTTGACTGTGCCGGCGCTTTGCGCCATAAGCAGTTTGCCAACTTCAGTGCTGCCGGTAAACGACACCTTTTTTACCAGCGGGTGGGTCGTTAATACCTTGCCAACTTCCGGAGCATTACTCGTGGTTACTACATTAAGCACACCCTTGGGGAATCCCGCCTCTTCAGCTAAAACCGCCAGTGCAAGGGCGCTTAGTGGAGTATCTTCCGCCGGTTTCACCACCACCGTGCAACCTACTGCAAGTGCGGGAGCAATTTTGCGGGTGATCATGGCAATGGGAAAATTCCATGGCGTAAGGGCCGCAACCACTCCCACAGGCTGTTTCATCGTAAGAATGCGGAATTGCTGCCCGTGGCCGGGTATTACGTCGCCATACACCCTGCGCGCTTCTTCTGCAAACCACTCAATAAACGACGCACCGTATACCACTTCGCCCAGCGCTTCTTTGTAAGGCTTGCCCTGCTCCAATGTAATAATGCGTGCCAGGTCTTCTTTATTTTCCAGCACAAGGGCAAACCATTTTTTTAAAACATTGGCCCGCTCGTGAGCAGCCAATTTGCTCCAGGAGTAAAACGCGCCGTCTGCAGCCTCCACAGCGAGGCGGGCGTCGTGGTCGCTCATGTCGGGCACCACGGCCAGTTGCTCCCTATTAAAAGGATTGAGCACTTCAAAGGTTTTTCCGCTGGCCGAATCTATCCATTGGCCACCTACAAAGGCTTTTTGTTTAATGAGTGCTTTATTATTTATTTCGGACATTGTAGCAAAATGTGGGTTCAATCGTTATTAGATCTGTAAATTGTCTTCAATTTAACGTGTTTACTTGACGGGCTGGTCCTCAACAATGCAAAAGATTTTATATTTTGGCCCTTGAGGTCTATGAAAAAAGCTATTCTTTTCTCCATTTTTTTGTTCTGCCTGGCAGAAGCCCGCTCACAGGATTTCCTCTCCTGGCAGTATAACGACCGCTACTTCAGTATCGTGGCCGGAACAGGCCACACCCGTTACATTGGGGAATTGAACAACGGTAAAGGTTTTGAACAAGGTCTTTCAAATGGCAGCCTTGGGGTTGAGTGCCGGCTATTTTCCAAATGGGCCGTCCGGGCAGAAGTAGTTTACTATTCAATTTCTGGAAGCGATGCCGACGCCGCTGACAGCTCGTTCAACCGGCAAAGAAACCTTTCTTTTCAGTCGGGTAATTTTGAAGGGCAGCTAAGTGGTGTTTATTATTTCAAGCCCTACCGCAAGTACTACCATCAACGGCGCAAATTCGAGCCCTACGTTCATGCAGGAGTGGGCGCTACCACGGTAAACCCCAAGGCCAACTACAACGGCGAGTTGGTAAAGCTGCGACCATTGGCTACCGAGGGAGTAAAGTACGGCGGGGTGGCAATGGTAGTACCCTTCGGATTAGGGGTAAAGGCCAGGGTAACAAGCTTCGTTAATCTGGTTGGCGAAGTAGGCTACCGGTATACCTTCACCGACAGGCTCGATGATGTGTCTGAAAACTATGGCTCGCTGCCAGTTGGCTCTGTGGCGCAGGCACTTTCCAACAGAAAAGATGAAGTGGGCGTTATCAACCAGGCCGCATACGAGGCAATGATACCAGGCGGCCGGCGGGGAAAGACCGGCAACGACTCCTACCTGCTTATTCAATGGAAACTCGAAGCCTACCTGCCCCCGGGCATCTTCAGGGGCAAGGCAAAGAAGCCATTTTCAAAGCCATCTGCTTTTTAGCGGCTACCCAGCTTTCTTTTTATTATTTCGCAAATAGAGGATTGCTGGCTTTCTGTCAGTTGAACTCCCGAAGGCAGGCATAAGCCGGTATTGAATAGCTTTTCCGCTGTTTCGCCTTCCACGGCCACGTGTTGCCTGTACGCTCGTTGCAGGTGAAGGGGCTTCCATAAGGGGCGTGATTCAAAGCCAGCCACCAGGAGCGCTTCATACACAGGCTTCCATGCTGTAGGGGCGGTAAAAGCTGAGAGCCATCGTACATCTCCGGGGTTTTGAGAACGTTGAAAACTGACCAGGTGGGCAAGCTCTTGCTGGTAAGTGTCGGCAATTATTTTTTTTTGTTCGATCCGCCACGCAATGTCTGCCATTTGCGCCAGCCCGAAAGCAGCCGCCACATTGTTCATCCGGTAGTTAAAGCCCGGTGCATGATGCTCGTAGTGTATCTCGGCCTCTTTGCTCTGCAGCGACAGCTTTTTGGCTACTTCGTATTCATTTTTTGAGTGTACCAGTAGCGCACCTCCGCCGCCGGTGGTAATAAGCTTGTTGCCATTGAACGACAAAACGCCATAGTGTCCTGCACTGCCAGCATTTGTGCCCCTCTCACTTCCCAGGGCCTCGGCTGCATCTTCAATTAAAGTTACCTCGTATTGGCTGCACAGGTCTTTGAAGGCCTGAGCGTCAGCCATTATACCGTAGTTGTGAACCAGTATAACCGCTTTTGGTAGCTTGCCGGATCGGGCGGCCTCGTGCAGGTATGCTTCCGTGAGGGGATAGGAGAGGTTCCAGCTTTCTGCTTCTACATCAATAAACACGGGAGATGCGCCGGTAAGCATAATCATGGACGGCAGAGCAGCAAAGGTAAAGGTGGGGCAAACGACAGTATCGCCGCTACCCACGCCCGACAGTACAAGGGCAAGATGGAGCGCCGCCGTGCCTGATTGCGTAGCCAATGCAAAGGGAACTTCGCAAAATGTGGCTATTTTGGCTTCGAAGGCATCTAATTGAGGGCCGTATGGTGCGATCCAACCACTGGCGAGTGCTTCATTAAAATAGCCTGTTTCCTTACCTGATAAGTATGGGGGAGAAAGGTAAACAGTAGGAGCACTCATATCGGCACCTCTTTTCTTTTGGGTTCAAAAACCGGCATGGTAGCGTAACCCGGATGCGACGTGCCGGCACCCGAAATGCACACTGGCACAGTTTTCAGCAGTATATGGGCGTCAACAACGGCGCTTATTGTGGCTACATATTTGGTGTCCAGCTCAAATTTTTCGTCCCACGTCAAAGAGTTTCTGCCGCTAACCTGAACTAAGCCCGTAAGCCCTGGCTTCACTCCAAAGCGGCGTCTTTGTGTGCCTTCCATCTTTTCGGCGTATTGTGCAGGCAGCGGCCGGGGTCCCACAAAGCTCATTTGCCCGGCCAGAATGTTGAAAAGCTGTGGCAGCTCGTCGAGGGAGTATTTTCTGATAAACCGGCCATAAGCAGTAATCCGGCCGGCTTCGGGTAACGCCCGGTTGGCCCTCATACTGGTAAATTTGAACATAAAAAAGGGACTGCAGTTTTTTCCGCTTCTTTCCTGTAAAAATAGAGGTTTGCCATAAACCACTCCACTGGCCACAAACAAAACGAGGAGCAGGGGCGAAGTAATGGCTATGAGTACCAGCGAAAAACACCGGTCGAACAATGGCTTAATAATACCCCCGTAAATCATACCTCAAAAATACAGTTTTAAAGCTGGCGGGAAAGCTAAAATAATTACCTTGAGCTAATCACTAATAAATGCAAATTTTTATTTTAGATGTGCTAAGTGCGCATTAAAAGTCTCTATATTTCCGACCACGAACAAGCCAGAAATGAAAATAGCCAAGTTTGTCTTTTTTTTAATTGTTACTGTAGCCGTCACTTTAGCTCTTAACATCAAAATAGCCTCGGTGCCTCCGCTGGGCAAGTTTCTGGACCCGCTGAACGGTTTTTGGCAAAACAGCGAGTATAGTGCCATTAGCGCGCCTGAGGAATTGCACTTAAGCGGCCTGCAAAAACCTGTGTCGGTGTATTGGGACAAAGACATGGTGCCGCACATAGTAGCTCAAACCGACCACGACCTCTACATGGCGCAGGGCTACGTAATGGCATTTCATCGCCTTTGGCAAATGGAGTTTCAGCTGTATAAAACGGCCGGGCGGCTATCGGAGATTCTTGGGCCCATTACCATTAATATGGACAGGCAGCAAAGGAGGAAAGGCCTTGCGTACAGCGCCAACTGGCTGCTGCAGGAAACCCAGAAGGATAGCACCATTTACGCCATGCTGCAGGCATACAGCGACGGTGTAAATGCCTACATCAACTCGCTCGGCTACAAAAATTTGCCCATAGAATACAAGTTGCTAAACTATGAGCCAGAGCTGTTTACACCCTTTAAAACCTGCCTGCTGTTAAAAGAGATGTCCGACCAACTCTCGTCGGGCGAGATGGATCTTGAAAATACTAATCTTGTACGGTTGCTGGGCAAGGAAATGTTCAATTTTCTGTTTCCTGATCGCGACCCAGGCATAGACCCTATTATTAGTGCGGGTACAAAGTTTAACTACCAGGCTATGCCAGCGCCGGTTGTTACCGACTCGTTTCCCAGTGCGGAAATTCTGGAGACGATTGAAAAACCAGACCCCAAAAATGGTAGCAACAACTTTGTGGTTTCAGGCAGTAAAACTGCGAGCGGCAACGTAATTCTGGCCAATGAGCCCGATCTGGGGCTGAATTTGCCGTCGCTGTGGTACATAACACACCTGCAGAGTCCGGCTGTTAACACAATGGGGGTGGTGTTTCCGGGTGCGCCGGGTATCATTATTGGTTTTACCGACTCTATTGCTTTTGGTTTTACCAACGCAAAGAGGGACGTAGCCGACTGGTTTTTTATCGAATTTAAAGACAGCAGGCGAAAAGAGTACCTGTACGACGGCAAGTGGATGAAAACCCAGCGAGTGCTGGAACAGATAAATGTGCGTGGCGAAGATGCCATTATCGATACGGTTATTTACACCCACTATGGCCCGGTGGTGTACGACAGGAACTTTAAAGGCAACGGGCAGCAGGTAAACTTTGCTTTCCGCTGGACGGCCCACGATCCGTCGCGCGACATCCGCTTATTTTACGAGTTGAACCGGGGAAGGAACCTGAACGACTTTAAGAGGGCAGTGCAGTACTGGACGGGCCCTCCGCAGAATATCAGCTATGGCGACGTGTACGGCAATATCGCCATTTGGGTGCAGGGCAAATTTCCGCTGAAGTTCCCCGAACAGGGCAAGTTTTTAATGGATGGGCGTAGCAGCAGGTTCGACTGGTCGGGCTGGGTGCCTCATGAGCATAACTTAAACGAAGTAAACCCTGTGAAGGGCTTTGTTAGTTCCGCCAATCAGCATCCGGCTGATGAAAGCTACCCTTACTATGTGTACGACTACAACTACGAGTTTTATCGGAACAGGCGCATCAACGACAGGCTTAAGCTGATGCAAAACATTAAGCCGGACGATATGATGAGGCTACAGAACGACAACTACAACTACATGGCAGCCGACAACCTGCATTTAATGCTCGATAGCCTGGACACTGCAATTTTTGATACGAAGCAATGGGAGGTTTATAACACTTTGCGCACCTGGGATTACTTCAATGAGGCCGGCAGAGTGGCTCCGGTTTATTTCGAAGCCTGGTGGGACAACTTCTACAGCCTGCTGTGGGACGAATTCGATACCATGTCGGTAGCAGTTTATAAACCTAATACTTTTCATACCACTCACTTAATGAAAAATAACGCTGCCATGCCTTTTACCGACAGGGTAGCTACGCCAGGTAAGGAAAGCTTTGCCGACCTGGTTGAATTAACCTTCATTTCCGCCATCGATTCGGTGGAGAGTTGGCAGGAGCGGTCGGGCAAAGAACTTACCTGGAGCAACTACAAAAACACCACGCTGCTTCACCTGCTGCGGCTGCGGCCCTTTAGCGTAGAGGGAGTGGAGATAGGTGGCAACCACGGAATTGTAAATGCGGCAGGCGGCAGGCACGGGCCGTCGTTCCGGATGGTGGTAGAATTGGATAAAGCTGGAGTAAAGGCCTGGGGGGTGTATCCGGGCAGTCAGTCGGGCAATCCGGGCAATCCGCATTGGGGCAATTTGATCGAGCCGTGGGCAAAGGGAAATTATCTCAGCCTGATGTTTACCAGAGACACCCGTGAGCTGGCCGAAAAAGCAGTACTTATTCAAACCTTTAAACCCTCGAATTAACAATGGTGCTAATTATAAAAATGATGCTGGTTGCAGCCCTCGCCTACTTAGCGGGCTTATTTTTGCCCTGGTGGGGAGTGGTGGTTGCCGCAGGCCTGGTTTCGTTTGTTATCCCTACCTCGAGTTTCAGTGCATTGGTAAGCGGCTTTGTAGGTGTAGGCGTGCTTTGGCTTACCCTCTCATGGAAAATTCAGATTGAGTCGAAAGGGGTGTTGTCTGAACGAATAGCGGCTGTTTTCACGGTCGACGACCCGATCATACTGGTGATTGCCAGTGGTTTTGTTGGAGCCGTGTGCGGTGGCTTAGGGGCGCTTACGGGAAACAGCCTGCGGCAGATTTTCCAAAAGAAGAAGTCCAAAAGTCTCTATAGCTAAAAAGCCCAATCTCCGGGGGCGGAAATTGGGCTTTTCAAAGTAATTGCGGTGAGTTATTTTTTCTTATCGCTCACCACCATACCATCTTCCAGTTTCACTATACGTGTGCCATATTCGGCATAAGCCTCGTTATGTGTCACCTGGATAATGGTCATTCCTTCCTCGTTCAGTTTCTTAAAAAGCTCCATAATATCCTTGCCCTGCTCGGAGTGCAGATTTCCCGTGGGTTCGTCTGCAAGTAGCAGCTTGGGTTCGCCCACAATTGCCCTGGCTATGCCTACCAGCTGCTGCTGTCCACCGGAAAGCTGCTCGGGAAACAGGTCTTTTTTGGCAACCATCTGAAACCGGTCGAGCATTTCCGCCACCAGGCTCGAGCGCTCCTTGCCCTTTACTC
The DNA here is from genome assembly GCA_965651695.1 of uncultured Imperialibacter sp. Taxonomy (GTDB): domain Bacteria; phylum Bacteroidota; class Bacteroidia; order Cytophagales; family Cyclobacteriaceae; genus Imperialibacter. Next base: position 15,182 of record CBFGTI010000080.1, read on the forward strand.
CGCGGTAAAGCAGGGGCGTTTCTATGTTTTCGTACACGGTGAGCTCGTCAATGAGGTGATAGGCCTGAAAAACGAAGCCAATGTGGTGTTTGTGAAGCTCGGAGGTTTTTCTTTCACTGAATTTGTGAACAGGTTCGTCGAGAAAATAGTATTCACCCGCATTGGGCCTGTCGAGCATGCCTACGATATTCAGCAGGGTTGATTTACCCGAGCCCGATGGCCCCATAATGCTGACAAATTCGCCCTGCTCTACTTCCAGGTCTATGCCCTTAAGAATAAAAACTCTTTGAAATTTTGAGTCGACATACTTGTCGATTCCCTGAAGCTTGATCATATGTTGAGTGTCCTTTTATTTTGAATGGTTGAGTATACGGAATATCATGGTAAAATGACGAACAATTTATATAAAAGCTGCATGAGTAGCCAATAGCAGGTATGCTATTTGTGCAAGGGTGGTTTTTTTCTTCGAAGATCATAGGTAAAAAATAATTTCAGCCTGAAATACAAGGTTCGTTAACTCCTTTCGTTGCTTGTTCATGAGAGGTTACTCACCTGGTAAATGAGTTTAACTCTACTAATGTCGATACCAGGTGAGAAACCCAGTTTTACACACTGGCGCCGTCACAGGCAACAATGGCCCGGGTTTGATGATGGGAGCAATTCTGCTGTCATGATCAACCCGGGTTTCGTTTTTGTTTACCTTCAAACAGAATTTTTTCCCGCCCGCAGTAAAAAAGAGAACCTTTCCGACACATATCCTTATAATTAGTTAACTCAAAATACAAGGACATGCTTAAGAATTATTTCAAAGTTGCAATTCGTAATCTGCTGAGGCACAAAGCCTATTCATTTATTAATGTAATGGGCCTGGCCATCGGGCTAACCTGCTGCTTGCTGTTGTTTATATATGTACAAGACGAGCTTAGCTACGATCGCTTTCACGCGAAAAGCGACCGTATTTATCGGGTGAAATACGAAATCAACAATTTTACGCTGGCCCGCTCGCCTATGCCACTGGCTGCTGCCATGGCCGGCTTCTTTTCTGAAATGGAAAAAACAGCGCGTCTTTACAACCGCAGTGCCAGCGTGGAAATAAGAGATGCTGAAGGTGGGCAAAAACAATTTGAAGAGAACCGTATTTTCTTCGCCGACTCTACCATACAGGATATTTTTACCTTCGAGTATTTAGCCGGCGACCCCGCTACTATGCTCAAAAACCCCTCTTCGGCCATACTGGTGGAAGAAATAGCCCGAAAGTACTTCGGAAACGAAAATCCGCTGGGAAAAACGATTTACATAGCGGGCAATCATCCTTTTAAGGTAACCGGTGTGGTAAAAGACTTTCCAGGGGCTTCTCACGTTCACTTCAACATCATAGCGCCATTCAACGATTTGTTTGCGATAGAAGCCGGCGATGGGCAGGCATTAAAGCAAAACCTGGGCGGAAACTGGGTGGCCTCTTACCTGTACAACTACGTGCTGCTGAAGCCGGGCCAAACGGCTGAATCGGCCAACGCCCGGTTTGAGGAGTTTTATCAAAAAAACGTGCCGGATAATATGAAACTGGGGCAGAAGTGGTCGCTCATACCTATGACCGACACACGCCTTTATGCGGAAATGGCCGGCGACCCCGAACCCGTAAGCAACATTACTTTTGTATATATTTTTTCGGCTATAGCGGTGCTCACACTGCTGATCGCCTGCATCAATTTTGTCAACCTCTCAACGGCCCGGTCGTTGCAGCGCACTAAGGAGATCGGAATGCGCAAGGTGCTGGGTGCCTGGAAGACGCAGATTGTTGGGCAGTTTCTTGGCGAATCGCTGGTAGTTAGTGTGTTGGCGGCAGGTATTGCCACCGGGCTGGCTTTTTACCTGCTTGGCACGCTTAACGAGCTCACGGATAAAAGCCTGGTATTTACCGACTTTGTTACGCTTCCGAATGTGCTTATTTTCCTTGGTCTGGTTGTGCTTACCGCTGTGCTGGCCGGACTTTACCCAGCCTTTTTTGTGACTAAAATTGATCCGGCAAATTCATTGAAGGGCATCATGAGCAACAGCGGAAACAATGGATTATCCTTCCGCAAGGTGCTGGTTGTTGTTCAGTTTACTATTTCTATCATTTTGATTTCCGGTGGATTGCTTGTTTATAATCAACTGGAGTTTATGCGTAGCCGGCCTCTCGGCTTCGAAAAAGACTACCTCATCAACGTGCCGTTATTCAGCGCTAACTTCAACAACTACTTTGGCGGCGTAGACGATAAATTGCGTCAGCGCCTGAATACATTCGAAGAAACACTCAACCAAAATCCAAATATCAAGGGATCGACGCTTTCGGATGCACCGCTGGGCTTGGGAGGTGTATACAACCTGGTGATTCCCGAAGGCTTTACCAGGGAAGATAATATGCTGGCGCCGGTAATTTCTGTAGACTACGACTTTATAGCGACTTATAAGCTTGAAATGGCCGCCGGGCGCAGTTTTGATAAGTCGTTTGGCTCAGACCACCTAAACGGGGTTATTATCAACGAAACAGCCGTTAATGAATATAAATTTGGCACGCCGGATGAAGCCATAGGTAAAAACCTTACCGTAGCCGGAAAAGAAGGAAAGGTGGTGGGAGTTATTAAGGATTTTAACTTTACAACCCTGCAAAACCCCATCGGAGCGCTAGTTCTCCATGTCTCTGTTCCAAATTTTTCGACCTTCTCAATAAAAATCGATCAAGCCAATATGCCGCAAACCATAGCGTTTGTAGAGGAAACCTGGAACAAGCAGTTTCCTGAAAAGGTGTTTGAGTACACTTTTCTTGATGAAACAATTGCCCAGGCCTACAGCAATGAAGAGCGTCTGGGAAAGATAGTCGGGTACTTTGCTTTCGTTGCTATTCTTATCTCGTGCCTCGGTTCCTACGGTTTGATCATGTTTTTGGCCCAGCAAAAAATGAAGGAGATAAGCATACGAAAGGTGCTGGGAGCGACAATCGGGCATATTGTGTTTCTGCTTTCGAAAGGTTTTGCGGTTCTTATCCTCATTTCCCTGGTAATTGCAGTGCCGGTAGTTTACTATTTCATGAGCAGCTGGTTAGAAGATTTTAGCTATCGTATCAGCATAGGGGCAGGAAGCTTTCTGCTGGCAGGGTTTCTTACGCTGGCCATTGTGGGGCTTACCATTAGTTATCAGTCGCTTCGTGCTGCTTTTTCCAACCCGGTTAGGTCGCTGCGGAATGAGTAAGCAAGTCGTGTAACGGACTTTTTGTATCAAAATACCTCCCGAAAGCATCCAACACATTGGATGCTTTCGTAGTTATTAGATAGTATGCATAAATTGGGAAACGATAAACACGGAGATAATATGATAAGGTTATTGGGAGTCGTTGTTTTATTGGTAGTCACCTTTGGTTTTACGGGGTGCAATGCACAGAACAAAAAAAACGAGCAGGCCATGGACAAGGAATATGAGATTAAACTTACCGAGGCTGAGTGGAAGGAAAAGCTGACCGATGAGCAGTATTATGTGCTGCGAGACAAAGGCACGGAGCGGGCCTTTACCGGAAAGTACTGGGACAACCACCAGGAAGGCGTTTACCACTGCGCGGCTTGCAACCTTCCGCTTTTCAGCTCCGAAACTAAGTTTGAATCGGGCACCGGATGGCCCAGCTTTTACCAGCCGCTGAACGACAAGAATGTGGCGGTGGAAATAGACCGCTCGCTGGGAATGGTGCGAGAGGAGGTGCTTTGCGCTCGCTGTGGCGGGCATCTGGGGCACGTATTTAACGACGGGCCGAAACCCACCGGCTTGCGATATTGTCTCAACTCGGCTGCACTCGATTTTAAGGAGGGAGAGGAGTAAGACCTTTTTTCATCTGCCATATCCATTTTTTTACAGCCCGCTTGACACGTTAGGCAGCTAATTCGACTAAATCATAAAACACAGACTGGTGGGTAAGGACAGCCATTTGGAATTGATTGTCTATTGTTTACATTTGTTATACAAAAGTTAATTAAACTAATGTATAATGGATGACCTGAGTTTAGGAAGCCTTGAGGAGACGATTTTACTGATAGTGCTTGTGTTGCGTGACGACGCCTATGGCGTATCGGTGGCTGAGGAGTACCAGCGGCGCTACAACAAGTCAATTTCTATCCCTGCTATTCACACAGTGCTTGGCCGACTCGAAAGAAAAGCCCTATTGACTTCCAGAATGGGAGGCGCCACGGCTGAACGTGGGGGACGGAAGAAGCGACTTTTCGAAGTAACCAGGTACGGATATAAAGTGCTCTGCGACCTCCGGGATACCCGATTGCAACTGTGGAATATGGCGCCAAAACTCACTTTCGAATGAAAAAGGAAAACAACAACTTTCAGCCACCCATGTGGGCGGAACGGCTGCTCCGATGGTACTGCCGCGAAGACCTTCTGGATGAAATCGAAGGCGATCTTACGGAGCAGTTTGCTAAAAATATAAAAACAAAGGGGCTGAGACAGGCCCGGCTTCGGTATGCATTGGATGTGATTCGTTTTTTTCGTCCGTCTAGTTTCAAAAAGACGACGCCGGGTCTTAACATCGCTCTGTTTACCAGCTATCTGAGGGTTGCGCTTAGGGTCTTCATTCGGGACAGGTCATTTACGCTAACGAATGGGTTCGGGCTTTCGCTGGCAATTATTTGCAGTGGTTTTATCTTCCTGTGGGTTGATGACGAGCTAAAATTCAACAGTTTTCCGCACGATAAAGAGCGTATTTGCTATGTAATGGTAAATGTGCCGGAGTCGGGTATTGTGCAGACGTGGAAAAATACGCCGTATATATTGAGTGAGGTGCTGAAGGAGAAGTACCCGGCCATCGAAACGGCGGCATCAGTCTCCAGGTGGTCGAACCTTGTGATTAAGCATGAGCCGGATAACCTGGAACCCGCGGGGCTTTTTGCATCGCCCGAACTTTTTGAGGTTTTCTCCATTCCTTTCAGGCAAGGTTCAGCCGGGGCAATGCACCAAAAGGCGAATACTATCGTCATTTCTGCTTCTTTGGCGGAAAGGTACTTCGGACCGGATTGGGAAAGACAAGACCACCGTGGAACCATACTGTCGGACGTTCAGGGCGAACAATTTGAGCTTGCAGGCATTTTTGAGGACATTCCCGAACACTCCACGCTGCGGTTCGATTACATTTTGCCGATGGAGTTCCGGCTTAGAAAGAGCCCGGCACTGAGGGAATGGCATATGTACGGAAATCATTTGTATGTAAAACTCGCGAAGGGATATACGGTGGCCTCCGCAACGGCAAATGTACGGAACGCAATATCGGAAAACAGCGCTGACGATGCCGATATGGAATTTCCACTGCTTTTACAGCCGTTTGCCGATCTATACCTGTATTCCAATTATGAAAACGGGCAGATAAAAGGAGGCAGGATCGACTACGTTCGTCTTTTGTCGTTGGCGGCGATTCTGGTAGTGGCTCTGGCCTGTATCAATTTTACAAATTTAGCCACAGTACGTGCGGCCAGCAGATCGAAGGAAACGGGTATTAGAAAAGTAATGGGCGCCGGGAGACTGTCTCTTGGCCTTCAGTTTGTAACAGAAGCTTTCCTTATTACCACATTTGCGTTTTTGCTTTCGATCTTTATAATATACTTGCTGTTGCCTTATTTCAACATTCTTACGGATAAGTCGATTCAGCTGGTCGTCACCATATCGATGGTTAGTAAAGCGATAGCCGCAGTGACGTTTTTAAGCTTTTTCGCGGGCATTTACCCGGCCCTTTACATGGCGACCCTGCATCCACTCAGGTCGCTGAAAGGCCTGCTAAAGGGGAGCAAAGGCAGCGCCGTATTTAGAAAAGGGCTGGTTGCTTTTCAGTATGTCATCACCGTAGTAATGATCATTGCAGCTACTACAGTTTACCTGCAAACAGCATACATCTTTGATAAAAAACTTGGGATGGACCGGGAAAATGTGATAAAGGTGCCGTGGAAGGATATTAAGGACGTAACAAATTTCGATAGCTACAGACACAGACTGCGCAATATGCCTGGTATTCAAAGCGTGACCACCGTAGACCAGGACCCCCTGAATATCGGAAGTTCCACCAACGGACCCTCGTGGGAAGGGGCAGGGGATCACAACGACGTGTATTTTCATATTCAGGAAGGCGATCCGGACTTTATCCCCACAATGAATATAGAGATAAAGGAGGGTAGAAATTTTAGCTGGGAGCTAGCCACCGATGTGGAGAATTGTCTGATAAATGAAACGGCGGCTAAAGCAATGGGGCTTGAAAATCCGGTTGGGAAATCAATTAAGTGGGACAACGGTACGGGAACAATTATTGGCGTGGTTAAAGACTTCCACTTTAAATCGCTGCACTCTCCCATTGAGCCGCTGATTATCCGCTACAGCCCAGCCAATTGGCTGCTTCTTGTAAAAACCGGGCCCGGAAGAAGCGCCCAAGCCATAGCATCGCTGGAAAAGCTGCATGCAGAGTTCAGACCCGACCGTAAATTTGAGTTCGAATTTCTTGACACTGAGTTTAATAGCTACTATAGGGGTGAACTGCTGGTTAAAAAGCTGGCGCTCTACTTTGCGGTGGTGGCAATAGTTATTGCGTGTATGGGGCAGTTAAGTCTTGTATCATTTAGTGCTACATTAAAAACCAAAGAGATCGGGATAAGAAAAGTGCTGGGGGCACCGGTAGCTTCTTTGCTACTGGTTATTGCCGGCGAGTTTGTGACACTGGTACTTATTTCCGCTGCAGTAGCAATGCCGCTTGCCATGTTTGTAATGGAAGACTGGCTTAGCCGCTTCGCATACAGAATAGAACTGAACGGGTGGGTGTTTTTGGGTGCACTGGTTATTGCCGTGTTGTTTACGGTGCTATCCATAAGCCATGTGGCCGTGGCCACTGCAATGAAAAATCCTGTCAATTCGCTAAGGCAGGAGTAAGGGTGGCTGGTATGATAAGAATTCGGCAAGCATGGGTCGCATGTAAGATAAAAGGAATATCTTGGGGAAATTTTTTAGTCTTATGCGGCTTCAGAAAGACCTTGATGAACTGATCGCGGAAGGAATAATTTCAAAAGAAACCGCCGGAAACATCAGCGATTTTTACAAGAGGAAAAGCAGCAATCCACACAACAGGCTGTTTGTTGTCTTTGGAATCCTCGGGGCACTGCTTGTGGGGTTGGGGGTTGTGCTTATCATTGCGCACAATTGGGACAACCTGTCGTATGCCGTCAGAACCGCGTTGGCATTTTTGCCGCTTCTGGCCGGTCAATCGGCCGCCGCTTTTGCACTGTGGAAAAGAGCGGATAGCCGGGCCTGGACAGAAGCAACGGCTGTGTTTCTGTTTTTTAGCATAGCAGCCTGCATTTCCCTCATCAGCCAAATTTACAATATCCCAGGCAACCTTGGCGGATTTCTCCTCACGTGGTCCCTGCTCGGGCTGCCGGTTGTGTACCTGCTCAACTCTTCCGTGGCTTCGCTGCTGTACCTTATCGCAATTACCTGGTTTGGATGCGAGGCGGGCTATTGGTCCGGCTCAGACGGAAATGCCCAGCTGTACTGGCTATTGCTGCTGCTAATTGCCCCGTTTTACTACCGGCTGATGCGTAAGGCCCCGCAAAGCAATTTCACAGTTTATCACCATTTTTTTGTGCCGCTTTCAGTAGTAGTATGTCTCGGTACTGTGGCTGCCGATAAGGAGATAATAATGTTTTTAGCCTATAGCAGCCTTTTCGGTGTCCTTTACCTGGTGGGGAATATTCCACTTCTGCAAATGCTGAAACGCCGGAGCAATGGCTACCTGCTGTTGGGCTCGCTGGGTACTGTGGGCCTGTTCCTGGCCTTCACATTTGAAGGAATGTGGGATTGGCTCCAGCACGAAAAGGATATACCGGGTGGGTGGCTGGTAACGCCGGAGTTTTATACTTCGCTAATATTGTTCCTTAGCGGGTTGGCCCTTCTGGCAGCAAATTGGAAGCGGAGGTTTGAAGCCGGAACAGCACTTCTGGATGCGACATTTGTAGTATTTGCAGTGACCTTTATTGTCGGTTGGTGGTTGCCTGCTGTTGCTATGCTTTTAGCAAACCTTCTGGTGCTGGTTATTGGCATTCAGATTATCCGGAAAGGTGCAAAACAGGATCACCTGGGAGTGGTTAACTATGGTTTGATGGTAGTAGCGGCGCTGATCGTCTGTCGTTTCTTTGATACCAACCTGAGCTTTGTGCTCAGGGGATTGCTTTTTATTTTGGTTGGCGCCGGCTTTTTCATGGCCAATTACCTGTTTTTGAAAAGGAGGAAAACACATGAAGTCTAAACACCTCTTGCTGCTTGCCTTTGCAGTAGTTTGCCTGCTGCAGCTTGGCGTGCCTGTGAGCATGATTTTGGGAAGGGAGAATGTGCTGCGGGAAGGAAAGGAGTTTCGGTTTATTACCGAACCCATCGATCCGTACGATCCGTTCAGAGGCAAGTATGTGACGCTTGGCTTTAGAGATGATTTTTTTGAGACCGACACAGCGCAGCAGTGGGCGATGGGCCAGCGTGTTTTTGTATCGTTGCGCGAGGATGAGGAAGGCTTTGCGCGGATAAGCGACATAACTACGGAGGCTCCCACCGAAGAAAGTGACTACCTGGAAGCCAAAGTTAACTACACCAACCTAACTGAAAACGGCCGCCAGCTGGTGCGCATCAGCTTTCCGTTCGACCGCTTTTACCTGGAAGAAACGCTTGCTCCCGCAGCCGAAACAGCCTATGCCGAAGCCAATTGGAACGCCACCACCCTTAGCTGGGCCCTGGTGAGTGTGCATGAAGGCGAGGCTGTGCTGAAAGATGTGCTGATTGATGGCGTGCCGATTCGAGAGGTTGCACAGCAGTCTTTAAGTCGGTGAGTCTGTTGGTCAGTTGGTCTTTAAGTCTGTAGGTCGGTAAGCATTAAGTCGATCAGTCGGTATATGTTTTGCGCTTGCCGGAGCTGGTCAGCGGCCACCGGGTCGCCGAAGCTGATTTATGGTGGCAGCAGGCCGTTCCCCAACCCCCGCAGCCCTGATGCCGCCCCTGGCCTGGTGTCTCACAGGCCAGCCTCAGAAGAGTGGGCTACCTCTTCAGTTATACTATCCCAATACCTCCATATCGAGATTTTCTGATTTGCTGAATCGCTTTTCCGGGTTATTCTAAAATTTGCTTGATTATTACAACACAATCTATTATTATTGTTTATCAATAATAAAAAGTTGATAAACATGAATAATCTAAAGATAATAAACGGGGTGACCGTGTTTGTAGAGGTTATTGTCGTGTTCGCTTTGGCAGTAGCTATTACATTGGTGGTTCTATTGCCCAATGGCCAATACATCGATCTTGAGCAGCCCCATTGGGAGATAAAATCGAAGGATCTGAAGGAGACACTCCGGAGGCACCTGCCAACACCAGAGCCGCCCATATTGCTAAGCCCGGAAACGGTAGAGATGAGCTTTCCGATTTCAAACCGTATGAAGTGGGCTGTTGGCATAACCTTTCTTTTCATAGCGGCTTTTTTGACATATTTTTTTGAAGTATTCAGAAAGATCATCAGAGATGTGGAGGCAAAGACGGCATTTAGTAGCGAAAATATCAGAAGGGTAAAGCTCATAGGCTTTTTGGTCACAATTGGAACTGTGATGGAGTGGTGTCTGGAGCTGGGCTTTGTTTTTTGGGTTGACTTCACCTACCACTTTGAAGGGCTTGAGCTGATATCCAAGTCCACCTTTGGCTGGCCCGTACTACTACTCGGCCTGTTGATCATCGTGCTCGGAGTGGCCTTCGAGCAGGGACGGAAGATGCAGGAAGAAAACGAACTCACGGTCTGATGCCTATAATTGTAAATCTTGATGTGATGATGGCAAAGCGAAAAATCCGGTCAAAAGACCTGGCCGACAAGCTGGGCATTACCGAGGCCAATCTTTCGATATTAAAAACGGGGAAAGCCAAAGCCGTACGCTTTTCTACCCTTGAAGCGATATGCCAGATTTTGGATTGCCAGCCTGGCGATATTTTGGAATACCGGGAGGATGGTGTATAAGTTGGTGAGAGTTTAAGTGCTTAAGTTGGTTGAGAATCTGGTTTGTGAGCGGAATTTCTTTGCGGAATCCGATATTTCCCAGTAAGTTCAATTCAAAATTTCAGTACCATGTATAGATCCACCCTGTTTCTTTTGCTCATCGGCGCAGTGTTATGCCTGCCCGCAATTGCTCAAAAGCAAAACACCACCTACGTCATTGTTCATGGTGCATGGGGTGGGAGCTGGGCTTTCAAGAAAACAGATTCGCTCATGACGGCCCATGGCTACACCGTTTACCGGCCGTCGCTTACCGGGCAGGGCGAGCGGGTACACCTGGCAACGCAGGATGTAAACCTCAGCACCCATATAAACGACGTGGTGAATATGATCATCTTTGAAGATCTTAATGACATCGTGCTAGTGGGCCATAGCTATGGCGGCATGGTGATCAGCGGGGCGGCCGACAGGGTACCCGATCGCATCAGGAAGCTGATTTTTCTCGACGCCTTCGTGCCCAACGACGGCGAAAGCGTGCAATCGATACAGGGCGAAGCCTTTAACGGCATGCTGCG
>CBFGTI010000081.1:0-25705 GCA_965651695.1 uncultured Imperialibacter sp.
ATCCCGAAGCTGCTGAGGTGGCCTCGTCTATTCTTCCCTTATTCGAGGTAAGTGAGCCGGGCAACTTAAACAATGATCAGGATCGCTACCAATACGCACGGTGGTTTGCCCGCTCGCTTTCGGCATCGCAATTGCAGCAATTATGGACTTCGTTCGAAAGCGAAACCATGCGCAACGCCGCCATGGTTAGTTTCGCGGAGCAGCTGCTGAGAATTGAAAAAATTGATGAAGCAAAACTGGTGTTGAATGCTCCTGAACTTGCCGGCTGGAACCAACCCGACCTTCAGTTGCTAATCCTTGACATCGCTTTGAAGGAAAACGGATTGGCAGCGCTCGAAGAAAACGATGGCTACGCAACATTGCCCGGAACCTCGCAAAAGGTTTTTCAAATGGTGAGTGAAGCCGTAAGGACCAACGATGCAGCCGCCCTGGCAGAAGCTGCGGCCCGAAATCCGTTCAGGGAGTTTTTGATGATTGCCATTGCAAAACACCTGGAAAGCAGCGGAAACGACGAGGCCGCCTACGAGGTGCTTGTGCAGGCACAGCAGGTTAATCCGTATTCAATTCCCGTACTGAAGGCCTATATCGACCTCTCGCTCGGGATGGGGCTGGAGGAGTATGCTGAGGGGGCGTTAATCAGGCTGGTGGAGCTACTGCCTGAGAAGGAATACCGGGAGTTCGAAAAAGCGTTCGATCTGAAGCTGGAGGAGCTGCAACGGGCACGGGATACCTGGGAGTTTTAAGAAAGCATTACCTCAAGAAACCTGCCAAGTGCCGGATTCTGGTTGTTTTTCTTCCAAATGGCGGATAAACGGGCGAGCTGTTTGGTGTCCCGCAGCTCTATAAACTTTACTTTCAGATCAAACCCATCCTGCAGCGTAGTGGGCACAATGGCTATTCCTAGTTTGTTTTCCACTAGTCGGAAAATGGTGCTGGCGTGCACCGACCGATGCGACACCCGTGGCGTAAACCCCGCCTCTTCAAACAAGCTCATTACCTGGTTATAATACCCGCGGCTGTAGTCGCTAGAAAAAAGGATAAAGCTTTCTTCCTTCATCTGGAGAAGGTTTTTGTAATTGTGCTCGCTTACAGGGTGGTCTTCGGGCAGTACAAGGGAAAACGTATCTTCAAAAATGGTTTTAATAGCAATTTCGTCTGGCACGTGCTCCAGCCTGGCAAAACCGATGTCGAGTTTTTCATGAAGGAGCGCATTGAGCTGGTCCTGGTTTGCCATTTCAATAAGGTGGGTGTGTAGCGAGGGGAACTTCCTGTTTATGTCCAGCAACAGCTTTGGTATCACATTTTGCATCGCCGAGCCCACAAAGCCGATCCTCACTTCCCCCTCTTCTCCGGCTTCGATCAGCTTAAGCTGCCGGATGGTGAAGTCCAGGTTGTTGAAAAATTTCTTCAATTCTTCCTGCAGGTACTTGCCCGCTGCCGTGAGTGCCACATTTCGTTTGTTCCTTATCAGCAGTTTTACGCCGAGTTCCTCTTCCATTTGTTGTATTTGCCGGCTTAGCCCAGGCTGAGAAATAAAGAGTTTCTCGGCGGCCCGTCTGAAATGAAGCTCTTCGGCTACTTCCATGAAATATTTAAAATGACGGAGCTCCAGGTAATTACCCATAGGTATCAGTTAATGATGTAAATAGTATTTTTAGTAATTAAAACTACTTCTTAATTTTGAATCGAAAGCAACATTAACCCAAATTTTATGTCCTCAAAAGTTCGCTTTCACCCGGGTGTAGCGTATCTTACGCCTAAGCTCCTCATGCAGATTTGTGATGGAGAGGTTGGATTGGAGATTAACCGGGAAGCCCGCCAAAAGATTGAAAGCAGTCGCAATGCCGTCGATCAAATCGTCAAAAACGGAAATTTAGTTTATGGTGTCAATACGGGCTTCGGCCCTCTTTGTAACACTATTATACCGGCAGCCGACACCCGCAAGCTGCAGGACAACATTCTTCGCAGCCATAGTGTAGGGGTGGGTGCACCTGTTCCCCTTTCTATTGTGCGCCTCATGCTCGTCACCAAGCTTCATTCACTTAGCCAGGGCTATTCGGGCATTTCTCTTGAAGTGCTGGAAAGAATTATTTGGCACATAGAATCCGGCTACCTGCCGTTTGTACCATCACAGGGGTCGGTAGGTGCTTCGGGAGACCTTGCGCCCCTTGCTCATTTGTTTCTTCCGCTTATTGGCCTTGGCAAGTTGTGGGATGGCGCCTCCTGGGTAGATACCGAAAAGGTATTTCAGAAAGAAAATCTCAGCCCGCTGCAATTAGGAGCAAAAGAGGGGTTGGCGCTGATTAACGGCACCCAATTTATCGCTTCCTACGCAGTATTGGGTCTGTCGCGGTTTCATAATTTGCTGGAAACGGCCGATATTATTGGAGCCATGAGTGTTGAGGGCGTATTAGGTTCTGCCAGCCCGTTCGATCCGGCATTGCACCAACTGCGGGCGTTTCAGGGCTCGACCCACGTGGCCCACAGGCTCAAAACCCTGCTGAAGGATTCAGAAATGGTGGCGTCTCATGCTAACTGCGGCCGTGTGCAGGATCCCTATAGTTTCCGGTGTATGCCGCAGGTGCACGGGGCCTCCCGCAATGCATGGTTGCATCTGAAGCAGCTTACTGAGCAGGAGATCAACAGTGTAACCGATAACCCGATTATTTTTAGTGCTGAAAAGACAGTGAGCGGAGGCAATTTCCATGGTCAGCTGCTGGCGCTGCCGCTCGACTATGCCACACTTGCCGCGGCAGAAATTGGCAGTATTTCCGACCGCCGTACCTACCAGCTGCTCGAAGGCGATGTGGAAGGTCTTCCGAAGTTGCTTATGCGCAACACCGGCATCAACTCCGGCTTCATGATACCGCAGTACACTTCTGCAGCCCTGGTAAGCGAAAACAAAAGCCTTTGCTTTCCGGCCAGCGCCGACAGCATTCCCACTTCACTGGGCCAGGAAGATCACGTGAGCATGGGCTCTATTAGTGGTAGAAAATTCAACATGGTGCTCGACAACCTGGAGAATATACTGGCTGTGGAGCTGGTGTGTGCTGCACAGGCGTTCGACTACCGCAAGCCCATGAAGTCGGGCGTGATACTCGATGCGTGCCACGAACTGGTGCGTACCCGCATACACCACGCGGAGGAAGATCGCATTTTCGCAGAAGACATAGGCATAGCGAGGGAGATTATCGCTTCTGGCGAGTTGACGAAAACATCCCTGGAGATCTCAGCCACAAACGCAATCGACTTGCAAGGAGCCATGGCAGAGCATTTTTCGCTCAATTAACCATTTACTGATCACAATTAACCAACAACATGAACATTTCAGCCTTTCTTAAACAATACGCAAGCCATCCCCATTATAAAGCGCCCACGGGCACTGTGCTCAATGCCCGCTCGTGGCAAACCGAGGCGCCGCTTCGCATGTTTCTCAACAACCTCGACGCGGAGGTTGCTGAAGACCCGGCTCAGTTGGTTGTTTACGGAGGTACAGGCCAGGCGGCCAGAAATGTGGAGGCGGCACAAAAAATTATTGAAATGCTGCTCCAGCTGGATGAAGAGCATAGCCTGCTCGTTCAGTCGGGAAAACCTGTGGGAATATTGCGAACACACCCCGAAGCACCTCGTGTGCTTATTGCAAACAGCAACCTGGTACCCGCCTGGGCCAATTGGGAGCACTTTCAGCAGCTAAAGGAACGGGGGCTTATGATGTACGGGCAAATGACAGCGGGCAGTTGGATTTACATTGGCTCGCAGGGCATCTTGCAAGGCACTTACGAAACTTTTGCCGAATGCGGGAGGCAGCATTTTGGAGGAAACCTGCGGGGTAAACTGCTGGTTTCAGGCGGCTTGGGCGGCATGGGTGGTGCGCAGCCTCTGGCAGCCACCATGGCAGGTGCTACTTTTTTGGGAGTGGATGTGGATCCGGAGCGAATAAAAAAGCGACTGAAGACCCGTTATATCGACAAAATGACCGACTCATACGAGGAAGCTGTTAAATGGGCACTTGAGGCGAAGGAACTTCAGCATAATATTTCGATAGGCCTTGTTGGCGATATTGGAGATGTACTGCAAAGGTTACTTAAAGACAACATTATACCCGATGTACTTACCGATCAGACCTCGGCCCACGACCCGGTGTACGGCTACGTGCCCAACGGCCTCACCCTGCAGCAAGCAGCCGACTTGCGCAGCAAAGATCCTGTGCATTATAAGGAGTTGTCCCTTAAAAGCATGGCCCGGCATGTGGGTTTTATGCTTGAAATGAAGAAAAGGGGCAGCCGGGTTTTTGACTATGGCAACAATCTCCGGGAATTTGCCAAAATGGGTGGAGAGCCCAACGCTTTCGATTTCCCGGGGTTCGTGCCCGCCTATATTCGTCCGTTGTTTTGCGAGGGAAAGGGGCCTTTCCGTTGGGCAGCGCTTTCGGGCGATCCGGAAGACATATACACTACCGACAGGGCTTTGATGGAGGCGTTCCCTGAAAACAGTCACCTCATTAACTGGCTGACACAGGCCAGAGAAAAAATTGCATTCCAGGGATTGCCCTGCCGCATTTGCTGGCTGGGAATGGGTGAAAGAGAGAAGGCTGGACTGCTCTTCAATGACCTTGTGCGTACAGGTAAGCTGAAAGCACCGATAGTAATAGGGCGCGACCACCTCGACTGCGGATCAGTGGCTTCACCCAATCGGGAAACTGAGGGAATGCTTGACGGCTCGGACGCCGTTTCCGACTGGCCGCTGCTCAACCTGATGGGTAATACTGCCGGAGGTGCCACCTGGGTTTCTTTTCACCATGGTGGCGGTGTTGGCATGGGGTATTCGCAGCATGCCGGTATGGTAGTGCTGGTCGACGGTACCGAAAGAGCGGAAAGGTGCCTTCGCCGTGTGCTTTTCAACGATCCGGCGATGGGGGTTTTCAGGCATATGGATGCGGGGTACACCCTGGCGCAGGAGGTTGCAGCGAAGCATCAGCTATCGTTCTGATACCTGAAGTAGCTACCGAGTACCTCCGGCGGCCGCCTTTTATGATGCTCGCAGCAACAAAAGCAATACTGTTTAGAATAAAATAGGCTGGCTTTCGTAATCTTTATTGCTTAAATAGCTATTATCGACCATTTACTAACCTGTCCATGGCAGAAAGTTTACTTATTGGCCCTTTCAGGCAAATTGTAACACTCCGCAACCTTCCGATGAAAGGAAGCATTCCCGACACTGATTTGGAACTGATAGAAGAAGGCGGCATCGTAGTGGAAAATGGACGTATCTCCGACATTGTTTCTTTCACGACGTCCGCAACAGAGGGTAGGAGGGTATTTGAACTGGAGGGTGATTTGGTGACCTTTCCGGGTATGGTCGATTGCCACACGCACCTGTGTTTTGCTGGTTCACGTGCCGCCGACTACGCGCTAAAGGTAGGAGGGGCTTCTTACCAGGAAATACTCCGTAATGGAGGAGGCATACACACTACTGTGGCCAAAACGAGAGAAGCTTCTGAGAATGAGCTGGTAAAGCTTATGGCAGAACGAGCCACACGGCATTTGATGGAAGGAGTTACCACCATTGAAGTAAAAAGCGGCTACGGTCTTAGTGTGGAACACGAACTGAAGATGCTGAAGGCCGTTCATCGCACGGCGGCGGAATTTATGTTCGATCTTGTGCCTACCTGCCTTGCTGCGCATGTAAAACCGCGTGAAATAGATAATGAGGCAGACTACCTGCAAATCATCGTGCAGCAGCTGTTGCCTGAAGCTATGGGTCAGGGGCTGGCTGCCAGGGTTGATATATTTGTGGAGGAAGGCGCATTCAACGTGGCCCTGAGCCGCGAGTACCTTCGCAAGGCGCATGAATTGGGCTTTCAACTAACGGTGCATGCCGATCAGTTTTCAAGCGGAGGTGCCAGGCTGGCCGCAGAAATGGGCGCGTTAAGTGCCGACCACCTGGAAGCTTCTACCGCTGACGATATTAAATACCTTGCGCAATCTGAAACGGTAGGGGTGGTGCTGCCAGGTGCCTCAATGGGGTTGGGGCTGCCGTTTGCGCCGGCCCGTAAGTTGTTAGATAGCGGGGGATGCCTTGCCATTGCTACCGACTGGAATCCGGGCAGCGCTCCCATGGGAGATTTGCTAATGCAGGCCGCTGTTTTGGGCGCTTCGCAAAAACTTTCCCTTGCAGAAACATGGGCCGCTGTTACCTTTAGGGCCGCGAAGGCACTGGGCCTCGGCGACCGTGGCATTCTAGCCGGGGGAATGCAGGCCGATTTTATCGCTTTTCCTACGGCCGACTACCGCGAGGTACTGTACCACCAGGGTAAGATGAAACCCGCGGCAGTTTGGAAAAGAGGCGTGCTGGTAGAATAGGTCTCCTGCAAGCAATTTTTTTAAAATACAGCAGCTAAATTTGGCAGCCGGTAAACGATAACCTTTTGCATGTATAAATCACCCGATAAGCTAGCCTGGAAGGGGCGTACCGACAAATACGACGGTGCTGATGGAGTGCGGTGGCATCACATGGTACAGATGCTCGACCTCGCCCGGCCGCTACCCACTGCTGGCCCCCGTAGCTTTGCACTGCTCGGGTTTTCTTCCGATGAAGGGGTGCGAAAAAACCTCGGCAGGAAGGGAGCAGCGGAAGGGCCCTCGGCAATACGGAAAATGGCTGCCAATCTTGCCTGGCACTTTGCCGACCCCGTAATGCTGTACGATGCAGGCGAGGTGCTTTGCCCCAATGGCAACCTCGAAGCCGTTCAGCGGCTGCTCGGACAAAAGGTGGCCATGCTTCTTGATGCGGGCTACTTCCCCATACTGCTGGGGGGAGGCCACGAGATTGCGTACGGGCATTTTTTGGGTGCCTATGCCCACCGGCCCGATAAAAAGCTGGGGATAATTAATATCGATGCGCATTTCGACCTCCGCAACGATCCCCACGCACCCACCTCTGGCACCCCGTTCCTCCAAATGGCCCGCTTCATGGAGCAGGAGGGTAAGCCGTTTCAGTATATGTGCCTGGGAATCCAACCTACAGGCAACACAAAAGCACTGTATAAAACGGCCAGCCAAAAGGGCGTCAGGTATCTCGAGGCCAATACCCTCTTCAGGCTCTCCACTGGTGAAATAGAAAAATTTGTCGATCAGTTTACGCAGCCGCTCGATGCCCTTTACCTTACCATTGACCTCGATGCCCTCGACGGGGCTTTCGCACCCGGTGTCAGCGCTCCTTGTGCCATGGGGCTTTCACCTCAGCAGGTGGCCGAGCTGGTAAGAATAATCATGGCAACCGGTAAAGTAATAACCTGCGACATTGCCGAAATGAACCCGGGGCTCGATCAGGATAACCGCACCGCCCGGTTGGCTGCCAACTTTATCTTCAGGATAATGAGCGAGGTTAACCGATAACCTCCAACGTAAAACGGGATCAGATGCACTGTCCGTGTGTAATTACACGCTGCCAATCAGAACGGTAGTTGGCGCCTTGGTTGAAATACCCAATAACAAATAACCGATAACTGTTAACGACCCAAAAAAGAACCTTCCCTAACACCATGAAGAGGATTCTACTACCGTTTAGTGTTGAGGGAAGGTCACAATCAATCGAAAACCGATGCTAAGATGCGGTGCTTTAGGTTGTAGGTAATCCCCCATTTTTGGGGAATTTTATATCTCGATTGATGAACGTTTAAAAATAATCATTCGGATAAAATTTTTTTTCGAATCATTATTCTGATTCGCTGGAGGGGCGTAAGTAGAAACAGCAGTCTTCCGGCATTAAAAATTCACCCTGAGTAGATTCGGTTTGTGCAAAACGAATATTTTTTCATTGAAAATGGAACCTCTTTATGTTTTTTGATAAAAAACTGTGACGCAGACCGTTATATGATATTTTATTCCTAATCATTATAATTGACCTGGAAATAGGTATTACCCCAAAATTGAAATTAACCCCAAAATTGATTTATATATGGAACGACACCTTAATCACACAGTGGTAAGTGATCTTCAGAATGAGTTGAGAGATTCTTTTTCGGGTTTGAACGTGGCTGACCTGAACCTTCAGGACATTTCAGTAGACGAGTTTATTGATCAGCTGAGTGACAGATCAAACCTGAGCAAGGAAGAAGTGTCGAAGATTGTAGAAGAGAAGATTAATTACATTTATTCTAAGCGGATCGGATGATATTTTAACACATCACCTTTTCACTTAAACTACACCCTGAGTTTAAAGAGGCTGCCATTTAGGTGGCCTTCTTTATTTCCGCACACGACCGTTTCACAGGCCTTTCAGTTCACATCTGAACACAACTGTATCATAACCGTACATGTTTTTCGCTGGAATTATTGATAAAATACTAATAATCAGGTAATTAAATAAGTGGCATATTCATTGAAACTACGAGCAGTGACTTGAAAAAATGGATATGTATACACTTACAAGAACGAAGAAAGGCTTTATTCCGCTAGCCTTATCAATACTGCTATCGTTTGGCGCTGTAGCTCAAAACGAGCCAGAAGTGCTTACGCTGGACGATTGCATCAGAATTGCGCTGGAGAACAACATCGATGTAAAAAGAGCGCAGAATAATGCTATTGCGGCGAAAGCCAATATGGTTCAGGCTTTGGCAAATTATCTGCCAGATTTAGGCGTAAACCTGGGCTATGATTTTTACCAGGGAAACACTTTTGATCAGACCGCGGCAAGACTTGTGACAACAACTACCTCTCAGTTCGCACCCAATGTGCGCAGCTCAGTTGTTCTATTCAATGGCTTTACTAATATGTATAATTACAAAAGGAGGGCTAACGAGCGGGACGCTGCCGAGGAATTTATTGAATCTTCTAAGGTGCAAGTCCGGGCAAGCGTGTTGGGAGCTTACCTGAATGTTATTCTGGATAGGGAGAACATTAGAATTTCTGACCAGCGAATTGAGTTGCTTCAGGCTCAGTTGGAGAGGGAGGAAAAGAGAGTTTCAGTTGGAGTAAGTAATCCGGAATCTGTTTATAATTTTAGATCACAGTTGGCCAATGAAAAGCTAGTTAAAGTGCAGGCTCAGAATACATATGAAAGGGACAAGCTAGCGCTTATACAAATGCTTCAGTTGGATGCTACCAAAGAGTATGAAATTCAGGAAGTGGAGATTGGGGGGCAGGATATTTTACTTGAAGTGGATGCTTATGATGACGTGCTGGCAGCCAGCCTTGCTTTCTCACCAGGCTTAAAAAGAGCAAATTACACCAGAGAGGCTGCGGAATTTCAGTTTAAGCAAAGTAAAGCCCTTCGCTATCCCCGTGTTGCGGCAGTCGGTCAGCTTGGATCAAACTATTCATCTAATGGCGCTTATAATCCTGCCACTCAAGAAGCGGATCCCGATGCATCCTTTCGAGATCAGATGCGGTGGAACGAATATCGCTACCTCGGCTTTACATTGAACATACCTGTTTTTACTCGCTGGCAAACCAACACCAATGTTCAGGCAGCGAGAGTAAATATGTACAATTCGGACCTTGACGTGAAGCAAGCGCAGCAAACCATTACTAATACAATTCAGCAAGTCTATATGGATCTGCGGGCTGCTCAAAGTACATATAATGCTGCTCAGGAAAATATTGAGGCATTGACTCAGTCTTTCAATTTTTCTGAAACAAGGTATAATGCAGGAAATACGGATTTTTACACTTATCTGGAGAGCCTGAACAATAAAAACAGAGCCGAGATTCAGCTGGCCAATGCTCGATACAGCATCGTGATGAGGAAAAAAATTCTGGATATTTATCGCGGACTAGAAGTGAAATAGTTCACCGAAGGAGGTCAAAGCCTCCTTCTTTTTTTATCCCCACTTTGTATGTGCCCAGATCTAATACATTTTCGAAGCGTGAAGGAAGTTGCAGCGCTCCCTCATTTCGATTGTATAAATTGACGTACTGCACCGCACCAGCGGCGAGATAATAAAGCTGGTTGTTGGTAAACCCGAAAAACCTTATCGCTGCCGCAGTTTCAATTTTGCCCAGGTAGTTGCCCAAATTGTCGAAGTAAAGAATGCCGCCACTGCTCAGCGAAAGAAAAAGCAGGTTTTGGTACTCCCTCATGTAGAGCACCTCAATATTAGTCGGCAGTGTGTTGGCAAATGGCGTACGGTAAATGACCTGCTGTTCCGCCGGGTCGTATTTCACAAGGCCTTTGTAGGCCTCGTCAATCAGCCAGAAGGTGTTGTCCTGCGAGGGACAAGCCAACTTAATAAAACCCTGTACTTTACCGGAAAGATCGTAGGTGCCGATGGGGTTGAGGAAGCGATCGAGAATTACCACCGACTGAAATTCCTCGTAAAACACAAAGATCTTGAGCGGATTCCATGCATCGATCAAATCGACCTTTGCTGCCCGCCGGGGCGAAAAGTTAAGCACCTCAATACCATCTCCATCGTATTTGGCTATAGTGCCGTTTGCAAATGCGATATAAAAAAAGCCCGTGCGATCCACCGAATAAGCGACGGCAGGCAGCGCTGGCACTGACTTATAAGCCCGGGCTGTGTCCTGGCCCAGCGTTGGGAAGGAGAAGATAAAAAGCCAACAGATTATTGTGCAAGTTCTCATTCGTCAGTTGTCTGCATCGGAGTTACATCACTCAGGTGATTTGCCTCATTCCCACCTGTTTAGATGCTGGGTGACAGTTAAAAGCACTGTGAACTAACCCTTAAATTCTTTCAATATCACCTGCTTGCCATCGAATATTGCATAGGTATTATGCCTTATCCATTCGCCAAGATTTATATACCTGCTGCTTTTGCCTACCTGCAAGTCGAGCGGCAAATGGCGGTGGCCAAAAATGTAATAGTCGTGGTGATCGTTCTTTTCCAACTCCCGGCAATAAGTCCAGAGCCATTCATCTTCACCCAAAAAAGCTTCGTCGTACTTTTCATTGCTTATTCTGCTACGGCCCGACCACGCCCGGGCTATTGCTATTCCCACGTTCGGATGCAGCCACCGAAAGGCCCATTGGCAAAGCTTGTTTCGAAAGATCTTCTTCAGAAACTTGTAATGGTAATCGCCAGGCCCGAGCCCGTCGCCATGGCCCACCAGTAATTTTATGTTGTTCACTACATACACCTGTGGCTCGTGATACACTGGTATGTTCAGCTCATCCCTAAAGTAACCGGCCATCCACATATCGTGGTTGCCCGAAAAGAAGACAACGGGGATTCCCCTGTCGACAATCGAAGCAATTTTACCCTGAAAGCGAATAAATCCCTTGGGGATTACGTGCTTATACTCAAACCAGAAGTCGAATATGTCGCCCACCAGCACGATGGCAGCCGCTGTATCTTCAATGGAGTTGAGCCACTGAATGATGCGGGTTTCCCTGGCACGGCTCGACCCCCGGTTGGGAGCACCCAGGTGGAAGTCGCTGGCGAAGTAAATAAATTTTCCTTCCGGAAGCGTTTCTATACCTAATGACATATCTGCCAAAATAAAAAGATCAGGCGCAAACCTGATCTTTTATAGTCAAATAACTCCAAAATCTTTACTTGGCCTTACGTACCGGCTCAACTGGGGAGGTGCCTTCTTCTTTGGTTACCTCTTCTTTAATCGATTTTTTCAATGCTTCCACTTCATCTTCCGACTTGGACTCACCTTCTTTGGCAGTTTCCTCAGCTGCATGCGCAGCCTTGCCGTTTGCGTTGGTAAATGCCTGGTAGGTCGTTTCCTTTTCAAAAGGGCGTTTCCCAATCAGCCGTTCAAGATCGTTTTGGAAAATAATCTCCTTTTCGAGCAACTCCTTTGCAATTATTTCAAGCTTATCCAGGTGGTGCGTAAGCAGGTCTTTCGTACGCTCGTAAGCCTTGGCGATGATGCTCCTCACCTCGGAGTCGATCGTTTCGGCTGTAGCTTCCGAGTAGGGCTTGTTAAAGGAATACTCAGATTGTTTGGAATCGTAGAATGAGATATTCCCGATCTTATCGTTCATACCATAAATGGTCACTATGCTGTAGGCCATTTTAGTTACTCGTTCAAGGTCGCTCAATGCCCCGGTCGAAATCTTCCCGAAAATGATCTCCTCGGCAGCTCTGCCGCCCAGTGCCATGCTCATTTCGTCAAGCAGCTGCTCGGTTTGGTACAGGAACTGCTCTTTTGGCAAGTACTGCGCATACCCAAGTGCGGCAATACCCCGTGGTACAATAGAAACTTTCACCAACGGATCGGCATGCTCCAGAAACCAGCCCGCTACAGCATGGCCTGCTTCGTGGTAAGCCACAATCATTTTCTCTTCGGGCGAAATTATTTTTGTTTTCTTTTCAAGTCCGCCGATCACCCGGTCTACCGCATCCTGAAAATCCTGCATATCTACGGCAGGTTTGTCGCGACGGGCAGCAATCAGGGCTGCCTCATTACACACGTTGGCAATTTCGGCACCGGCAAAGCCCGGAGTTTGAGCTGCCAGCTTCTTTACGTCCACATCTTTCGATAGCTTAATAGGCTTCAGATGCACTTTAAAGATAGCTTCACGGCCTACTACATCCGGTTTATCTATGCTTATTTGACGGTCGAAGCGGCCCGGGCGCATCAGCGCACTGTCGAGCACATCGGGGCGGTTGGTAGCTGCCAGAATAATCACGCCGGAGTCGGTGGCAAATCCGTCCATCTCCACCAGCAGCGAGTTCAATGTATTCTCACGCTCATCGTTCGAGCCGGGCACCTGCCCACGCCCTCTCGAGCGACCAATAGCGTCAATCTCATCAATAAACACAATACATGGCGCCTTTTCCTTAGCCTGCTTAAATAGGTCACGCACCCGGGCAGCACCTACACCCACAAACATTTCCACAAAATCGGAGCCCGACAGCGAAAAGAACGGAACGCCAGCCTCGCCGGCTACTGCCTTCGCAAGCAATGTTTTACCGGTACCGGGAGGGCCCACAAGCAAGGCGCCTTTCGGTATCTTGCCCCCAAGCTTGGTAAACTTGGCGGGGTTTTTCAAAAAATCTACAATTTCCTTTACTTCTTCTTTTGCTTCATCCAAACCGGCAACATCGGTAAAGGTAATTTTTACCTTATTTTCAGCGTCGAAAAGCGCGGCTCTCGATTTTCCTATATTGAAAATCTGTCCACCAGGCCCTGCATTGCCGGTCATTCTTCGCATGAGGAACCAAAACCCGAACAGTATCAGGAACAGGAATCCCCAGTTGAAAAACAGATTGGAGATATCGGACCGCTCGTCGATCTTATAGCCGATACGCTGGCTTTCAGGCTGGCCCGACTCTATCTGCCGGAATTTCTCGTCAAAATTATCCGCCGAAATGATCTTGAACTGGTAGTGGGGGCCCTGGTTGAGAGAAAAAGGGCTCCGCTGTTCAAGCTCAACTTTATATTTGCTGTTTTTCAGAGCCTCTTCCTTCAGCGTTACTTCAACTATGTTCTGGTTACGCACCAGCACCACTTCTTTCACATCGTTGCTGAGCATCATTTGCTCAAATCTCTTCTGAGAAATGGTCACTGAAGAAGAGCTATTATTAAAATAAGTGATCCCCAGAATGACCGCCAGCAAGGTCAGAATAACCCAAATTTGGTAGTTCGGCCGCTGAGGAGGCTTGGGTAATAAGTTCTTCCTCGGTTTATCTTGATTTGCCATTCTTTATAATTTCTTAATCTTTATCAATTGGATGAAACGCTTTTCCGCTACTAATGTTCAATTTTCAGTTCTCAAGTGCAACATGAGTTATTTCAGCGTCACCCCATAACTCTTCCAGCGAGTAGAAGTCTCTTTTGTCCTTTTTGAAAACATGCGCCACCACGTCAACATAATCGAGCAGTATCCACTCCTTATTCTGCTTACCTTCCTTTTTCCACGGAGACTGCCGCACTTGTTTATATACTACCTCTTCAATAGAGTCGCTAATAGCATCAATCTGCGTATCAGAATTGCCCGAACAAATAATAAAATAATCAGCTACGGCATTTTTAACATTGCGAAGATTCAGAACTACAATGTCGAGACCTTTTTTTTCCGACATGCCCTTCACCACTAATTTACTGAGACTGTCGGGGGTGAGCTCCTCAGGATGCCCTGCCGGAGACTCCTCTGGAAGCCCTTGGCGGAGCTTACCTTTTTTTTCTGTCATTCAAAACGATTTACTTTACTTACAAAACTACAAAAAAAGATTGCACAAAATTTCCTCCAATTCTCTCTTTATCGGGAAAAAGGTTGTACACCTGCCAAAATGTCATTCAACCAACTCTGTTGCCGCCGAATTGCTGGCTTTTGGGCATGCACAAGAGGGGACCGTCGTAATAACCGACTGCCAGACGGCAGGGAGGGGCCAGAGAGGAAATAAATGGGAGTCTACCCCGGGAGAAAACCTTACTCTTTCCGTCGTTCTCAAACCAGACTTTCTCAGCCTCCATCAACAATTTTTTCTCACAATAGTTTCATCTCTTGCCGTTTGTGCTGTTGTGAAGGAACAAACGGGACAAGCAACGATCAAATGGCCCAACGACGTCTTTGTTAATGCGGGCAAAATTAGCGGGATACTGATTGAAAATACGATCCGCAAAAACAAGATTGAGGCTTGCATAGTAGGCATTGGTTTAAATGTAAACCAAACCCGCTTTTCTACCGAATTGCCAACCTCGCTTCGGCAGGTTACGGGAAACACCTACGACCTTGAACCTCTTCTGCACAGGCTCTGCGAAAGCCTCGAGTCGTTCTACCTGCGGATAAGGGCGGGCCGTTTGGAGGAAACCAGGCTGCTTTACCTTCAGCACCTGATGTGGCTTAACGAGTGGAGAGCATTTAAAGACGCAAACGGGGTATTCCAGGGGAAGATAACGGGGATTACCGAGGGCGGTAAGCTGATAGTGGAAAGGGAGGAAGGAATGAATGTATTTGACTTAAAAGAGGTTGAGTATATTTACTAGCAGCACATTTCGGCAGGCAAAACTCCCACTACCAGTGATGTAAGAAATCTTCGGTTAATGACGTAAAAAAAATTGAGGGGCCTGTTATATTTGTTTCCTCTCCTCTCGCCTAACCAGCTCAAAACATTTTTTTGGTAGCAATAACATAAGTATTACTTTTGCAACGATTTATAAATCAGAATTTTTAAAAATGATTGAAACTAGTCTTAATTACAAAGTTAAAGACATTTCGCTTGCCGACTGGGGACGTAAGGAAATACGCCTTGCTGAAGCTGAGATGCCCGGCCTGATGGCTCTTCGCGAAGAATTTGGTGCCTCCAAGCCATTGAAAGGCGCTCGTATAGCCGGCTGTTTGCACATGACTATCCAAACAGCTGTATTAATCGAAACACTCATCGAACTGGGTGCCGAGGTTACATGGTCGTCATGTAATATTTTCTCAACTCAAGATCACGCAGCAGCTGCCATTGCCGAAAGAGGCATTTCTGTATATGCATGGAAGGGGATGACCGCTGAGGAGTTTGACTGGTGTATTGAACAGACATTATTTTTTGGAGAAGATCGCAAGCCGCTCAATATGATTCTTGACGATGGCGGCGACCTTACAAACATGGTGCTTGATAAATATCCTGAGTTTGTACCGGGTATAAAAGGCCTCTCAGAAGAAACTACTACGGGTGTTCATCGCCTGTACGAAAGAATGAAAAAAGGCACATTGCCCATGCCGGCTATCAACGTAAACGATTCTGTTACCAAATCGAAATTCGACAACAAGTACGGCTGTCGTGAATCGCTGGTAGACGCAATCCGCCGTGCCACCGACGTAATGATGGCAGGTAAGGTGGCAGTTGTGGCCGGGTTTGGCGACGTAGGCAAAGGTTCGGCGGAGTCGCTTCGCAGTGCCGGTGTGCGTGTAATTGTTACGGAGATTGACCCTATCTGCGCACTTCAGGCCGCCATGGAAGGCTATGAAGTGAAGAAAATGGTGAATGCCGTAAAAGAAGCCGACATCATAGTAACAGCCACTGGAAATAAAGACATTATTTCCGAGGAGCACTTCCGCCTGATGAAAGACAAGGCGATTTTGTGCAACATCGGCCACTTCGACAACGAGATTGACATGGCATGGCTCAATAAAAGCTACGGCCACACCAAAGTGGTAATTAAACCACAGGTTGACCTCTACAATATCGAAGGTACAGAAATAATCGTGCTGGCTGAAGGACGTTTGGTTAACCTCGGATGCGCCACAGGGCACCCGTCGTTTGTAATGTCAAATAGCTTTACAAATCAGGTTTTGGCACAATTGGAGTTGTGGACAAACAGCGACAAGTACGAAAACGCTGTCTACACTCTGCCCAAACATCTCGATGAAAAAGTGGCCCGCTTACACCTTTCGAAGATCGGATGCGAACTGGATACACTAAGTCCAGAGCAGGCCGACTACATTGGGGTGGCCGTTGAAGGTCCGTTCAAAGCAGACTATTACAGGTACTAATCGGTCGTGTTGCCGCGCCGGCAAACGGGCGGTATTGCGTCGTCATGACATAATTGCAGTAAAGAAAGAAGAGCCTCACCGCAGGCTTTTCTTTTTTATATGGTTATTTCTCCTGTAGCTACATTAAAAAAAGCTTTTTTTTAACTATTTCGGGCGTTTTCTCGTAATGGCATTGTATACCAGGATCTGCACGCCATCTTATCTTGGGCAAGAAATTTGCTTCAATCATACAATATGTCAACGACCGTAACACACGAAATGGAAGAGCCAACCCGGCACAGATACGACGAGAAAAAGAAGATGCAAATCTTCAACGGCGAATTTTTGCCTCACATTGATTCGATGTACAACTTCGCTTATCGTTTAACTTTTGACGAGGACGAAGCAAAAGACCTTGTACAGGAAACATATTTTAAAGCTTTTCGCTTCATAGATTCTTTCCAGGAAGGAACCAATGCAAAAGCATGGTTGTTCCGAATCCTGAAAAACAGCTTCATTAACGACTTTCGGAAAAAAAGTAAGGAGCCAGCCAAGGTAGATTACCAGGAAGTGGAAACTTATTATAACTCGGATGATGTTGATGAGCATATAACTGTCGACCTTCGGATTGAGACACTGCAGAGCATGATTGGCGATGAGGTGTCTAATGCGCTTAATTCTTTAGATGTTGATTTCAGGACGGTAATAATTTTGTGCGACTTAGAAGGATTTACCTATGAGGAGATGGCGAAAATTCTGGATATTCCGATAGGAACCGTGAGATCGAGACTCCATAGGGCAAGAAACCTCCTGAAAGAAAAACTAAAATCGTATGCCCGCACCATGGGCTATAAATAATTTTTACTAATATTCGGGTTTGAAATTACTTGTTAATGGAACAGAATTCTAGCAAAGAGGATTGCAAGGAGTCAATTAAATGTATTGAAATACTGCATTTACTGCTCGACAATGAAGCCACCCAGGAAGAAGAGCAGTACTTAAGAGAGCACATCGACTCCTGCCTGCCTTGTCTGAGAAACTACGAACTGGAAACTGAAATCCGCAATCTTTTGCGCACCAGGATAAACAAACCCCACACACCAGCTGATCTGCTGATCTCCATAAAAAAGCGTGTTACCGTTTCAATGACCTCCAAAGGGTAATGCGGAAAGCCGTAATTTTTTCTGCCCCATCCGGATCCGGAAAAACCACGCTCGTGAGGTATCTGATTGAAAGGATACCATCCCTTAAATTTTCCATATCTGCCACCACCAGAAGCCCTCGCGCGAATGAGGAAAACGGGAGGGATTATTATTTTCTCAGCCCGGAAGACTTCAAAAATAAGGTGGTCAGCGGTGCATTTATTGAGTGGGAAGAAGTATATGAGGGCGCTTTTTATGGCACGCTCAAAAGCGAAATTGAGCGGATATGGGCAGCGGGTGGCGACGTGATCTTTGACGTTGAAGTTCACGGGGCGCTCAATATAAAGAAATATTTTGGCGATCGGGCCCTCGCTATTTTTGTGAAAGTTCCTGACCTGGCTACACTGCAAAGCCGGCTGACGAAAAGGGAAACCGAGACAGAAGAATCACTGCGTCGGCGGGTGGAAAAGGCTACTTACGAAATGTCATTCGAGCCCCAGTTCGATGCTACCATTCTTAACGACGACCTTGAGAAAGCAAAAAAAGAGTCGCTTAGTGCCGTTGAACGGTTTTTGAGAGAGTAGTTCCTTTTTCAGCGCTTTTGCCCGACTGGTACGGCAGCGGGTAAATTCGAAATTGATTGTAAATTGAGCCCGAATTGTCTGGCTAACTTTAACCATCCCTTCATTGAATATAGGTCTCTACTTCGGCTCTTTCAACCCCATTCACATAGGTCACCTGATTATAGCCAACACAATGCTGGAGAATACCAACCTTCAGGAGATATGGTTTGTGGTGAGCCCGCAAAATCCCCTGAAGAAACGAAGCAACCTTGTGCATGAGTTCGACAGGCTTGATATGGTAAAAGCGGCAATTAACGACCACTACCATTTCAAGGCTACCGATGTTGAGTTTCATATGCCAAAACCCAGTTACACGGTGGATACGCTGGCCTACTTATCCGACAAGTTTCCGCAGCACACTTTCAGGCTAATCATCGGAGAAGACAACCTCCACTCGTTTCCGAAATGGAAAAACCACGAAATCATTCTTTCTCAGTATGGTTTGCTGGTTTATCCGCGACCCGGTGCGAAACCAACACCACTAAAAAACCACCCGAATGTTCAGGTGGTTGAAGCTCCGTTGCTGGATATATCCGCAACCTTTATTCGCAAGCAGATAAGCGAGAGTAAATCGGTGAAGTATTTAATCCCCGACAGTGTTTACGATATCATCAGGCAGCGAAAACTGTATCTGTAAAATTTTAGGAGAGGCAGCGCAAATCAGTGCTTGCCGCTTATACAGTCATAATTTCCTCTTCTTTTGTAGCCACCAGCTTGTCTACGCTTGCAACTGAAGAGTCTGTGAGCTTTTGTATTACTTCCTCCGCCTTTTTTACCTCGTCTTCAGAAACCCCCTCCTTGGTTAGTTTGCGTACCGACTCATTGGCATCTTTGCGGATGTTTCTGATGCTAACTTTTGCCTGCTCGCCTTCCATTTTTACCTGTTTCACAAGGTTTTTGCGTCGCTCTTCAGTTAGCGGCGGAATGTTTATCATCACCATTTCACCATTGTTTTGAGGGTTTAACCCCAGATCGCTATTGATAATGGCTTTTTCTATTTCGGAAATCATATTTTTCTCCCATGGCTTAATAGCCAGCGTGCGGGCATCGGGGGTATTTATACTTGCCACTTGCTGCATGGGTGTCATACTGCCGTAGTAAGACACCATCAGCCCATCCAGCATGTTTGGCATTGCCTTACCTGCTCTTATTTTCACCAGCTCAGCTGAAAGATGGGTAAGGGCTTTTTGCATATGCTCCTTTGCGTCGTCAAGAAATAGCTGTATTTCCTCATTCATTGCGATTCTCTATTAATGTCGGTCGCCGACATGTTAACAAATCAATTAATGTTTTTATCAATCTTATTACAAGGTCGTTTAATTTAGGTCCATTACCCCCCACGGAGAGAGGAGCATTAACCTCTTTTAAACGACAATTGGACTTATTAATTCAATGTGGTTTAGTTAGGCCATTTCTCCCTCTTTGGAGAGGGTAAGGGAGAGGATCATAAATAGCTAACTAAACGACATTGCTTAATTAATCAGTGTGCCTACTTCCATGCCCATTACCAGGTTTTCAAGATTCCCGGGTTTGTTCATATCAAAAACAATAATGGGCAGCTTGTTTTCCTGGCAAAGCGTGAAGGCCGTCATGTCCATCACATTTAATCCCTTCTCGTATACTTCCTGAAAAGTGATCTGCGAGTAGCGGGTAGCATTTGGGTCTTTTTCCGGATCGGAACTGTAAACGCCATCGACCCTTGTTCCTTTTAGCACTACATCGGCTTCAATTTCGATAGCCCGCAGAGAGGCAGTTGAATCTGTAGTAAAATATGGATTGCCAATGCCTGCACCAAAAATTACAATGCGGCCTTTTTCCAGGTGCCGTATAGCCCTTCGGCGAATAAATGGCTCGCATACCTGCTCCATTTTTATCCCCGACATCAGGCGGGTAAACATACCGTGAGCCTCAAGGGCGCTTTGTAGCGCCATAGCGTTTATTACCGTGGCCAGCATGCCCATGTAGTCGCCCTGCACCCTGTCGATGCCAATGTTGGAAGACTGTACACCTCTGAAGATATTTCCGCCGCCTATAACAATGGCCACTTCAATTCCCTGTTCTTTTACCTTTTGAATTTCCCTTGCATATTGTTCGAGCCGGCCAGGGTCAATTCCGTACTTTTGTTGCCCCATCAGGGCTTCACCGCTTAGTTTCAGTAGAATTCTTTTGTATTTCATAGAGCAGGGGAGTCCGTGCCAGTTTTATTAAGTGAGTAATAGAATGCTTAAATCGAGCAAATATATAAGAAGGCATCTACAATCTTAAGCCTTGTGTTTAAATTCTGTTCCCTCGGAGGCAAATCGTTCTGTAATTTTTACTGGTGCCAATTACTACCCAGGCATTGCCTCCTGCGCAAAGGTGATCAGGACCTGGTTCTTCTCAACACTGTTTCCTTTTGTAACAGCAATCTTTTTCACAATTCCATCGCCGGCCGACTTCAAAACATTCTCCATTTTCATGGCCTCAAGTATCAGCAGCGGATCCCCGGCTTTAACCTCCATACCCTCCTCTACTTTAATTTCGAGAATGAGGCCTGGCATCGGGGCCTTCAGTTCGTTTATCTTACGCGAAGCCTCTGCCGACATCCCCAATTTTTCCAGCAAAAGGTCCATCTTTTCCTTTACGTGTAGATCTACTTTTTTGCCGTTGATCGATAAGACTACACGCTTTTCCGAAGCATTCACAGATAATACTTCCACAAGGAATGTTTTATTGTCTCTCAATACATGATAATGTCCGTCTCCCAGGGAGGCCTGATCAAATTCGAATAGCTCACCATTTAAAATGAGCCGTCCGCCATCTGCCCTGAACACATCAATTTCCTTTTCCCCTATTAAAACCTTAGCCATTGTTACTTTTCTTCAAAATAAAGGATAAAATTTTCTTAACGCACGATTTCGTTCATCTTTGCGTGGAAGATCTTATGATAAAAGCCAGATACCTGCATTTTATTCCGGAGAAGCTTCGGAAAAAACCTTTGGGGGGAATTGGACCACTGTGCGCCGCAATTGTTTTTCTGCAGGTTTCGTGCAGAACAGCTCCCTATGCCACCAGCGATATGTACGAACCTGAAGACCAGGAGGTGGAAGTAGTTTTAATGCCCTATAAGCCGGCAGAACCAATATTCTTCGACCTGATTCACACAAGGCTCGATCTTTCTTTTGACTGGGACCGCCGGTGGGTGCTGGGAGAGGCAAATTTGAAACTCCGCCCTTTCTTTTATCCGCAGAATCTCGTGACACTCGATGCCAAAGGATTTGATATAGCGGGGTGCGACCTGCTTGGTGCGGATGGTGCCATGCCGCTGCCTTATGACTACGATGGGGAAAATATCACCATAGATCTCGGGCGGGAATATGCACGGACAGATACGCTCGAAATCAAAATCAGCTACATAGCGAAGCCTTACGAACGGAAGGCCGGCGCAGGAGAATCGATTACGTCAGACAGAGGACTTTTCTTCATAAATCCCACAGGCGCCGACACGCTTAAGCCCCGGCAGATCTGGACACAGGGAGAAACCGCTTTTAACTCTGCATGGTTTCCCACCATCGACGCCCCCAACGAGCGATTTACGCAAGAAATATTCCTTACAGTCGACTCCGCGCTCACCACGCTTTCCAATGGCCAGTTGCAGTCAACTACTTATCTTCCCGATGGGCTGAAGAAGGATCACTGGAAGCTCACAAAACCTCATGCGCCATATTTAGCCATGATTGCCGTTGGCAACTTCGAAAGGGTGGAGGACATGGCCGGCGACATACCGTTGGGCTACTATGTGGAGCCGGAATATGCCGGCTATGCAAAACATATTTTTGGCAATACGCCCGAAATGATCGCATATTTTAGTGAACTTCTCAATTATCCTTTTCCCTGGGGCAAATACGATCAGGTAGTAGTGCGCGATTTCGTATCCGGTGCCATGGAAAATACTACTGCCTCGGTTTTTATGGAGGACCTCCAGGTCAACAGCAGGCAACTGCTTGATAACCACTGGGACGGCATCATCGCCCACGAGCTGTTTCACCAATGGTTTGGCGACCTTGTTACATGTGAATCGTGGGCCAACCTCGCTCTCAACGAGGGCTTTGCCAATTACTCAGAATACCTGTGGAACGAACACAAGTACGGAAAAGAAGAAGCCGACTACAACCTTTGGGTAGAAAAAGAGAGCTACTTCGAAGAAGCGTCCACTGTTAAGATGGAGCCCGTTATCAACTATTTTTACGACAATGCCGACGACCTGTTCGATAGCCATCGGTACTCCAAGGCCGGTGTTGTTCTTCACATGCTTAGAAATTATGTTGGAGACGACGCCTTTTTTACTGCGCTCAACCTCTATCTTAAAGCAAATGCTTTTTCTGCCGTGGAGCTTTCTGACCTGCGCAAGGCGTTTGAGAAAACCACCGGCGAAGATTTGCAGTGGTTTTTCGAGCAATGGTTCGAAACCCGCGGCCATCCAGTGTTAAATATCGAGCATAGACACGAAGCCGACACATTATATATAACGATTGAGCAAACGCAGGTATCCGATTCCGTGAATTACTTCACCTTTCCGCTGGAGCTGGCTTATTGGGTTGGGGGAGAAAAGCAAAACCACGAAGTGCTGATAGAAGCGCCCCTGCAGCAGCTTTCATTTCCGGTGGCACAAGCTCCGGCATTGGTACAGGCAGACCCGTCAGGCATATTACTGGCGCAAATCTCCCATAGTAAATCAGCAGCTGAGTTGCTGCAGCAGTACAAAAGAGGTGCGGCATTCAGTATGCGCCGGGAGGCGCTGGAGCAAATCTTCACCGTGGCCGATTCGGCGGCTATTGGGTCGGTGGCGGTAGCTGCATTGCGCGATAGCTCTCCGCGTATTCGTGAAATGGTGTTGGATAACCTGAGCGGCCGTGGACACATACAGGTGGCTGAGTTGCAGCGGCAGGTGAAGGCACTTACAACCGACAGCAGTGCCCTTGTGAGGGCTGCGGCTTTCAGCCTCTATGCAGAATCGGGCAGTATGGATGTAGAGGATGTGATGAAGCAGGCGCTGAATGATTCCTCCTACACAGTAGTAGGCGCAGGGCTAGACGCTCTGCTGCCGGCTTACCAGGAGGACCCTCCATGGCTGGCTAACTACTTAAATATTCGCCATCTGAACGTTTCGGCACCTATTGCCGGTTATTACAATACAACGATTAGTCCTGGTAGTTCCGAATCACGACTCGAATGGTTTAATCACAATCTGTTGCACTTCAGAGGAATGGATCGGTGGATTTTTCTCCAGTTTTATATGGAGTACCTCGTGTTGTCGGGGCTTTATGAAGAAAGTGTACCTGTTCAGGTATTGAATTACATAGCGGTTAGCGACAACGAATACTACAACCGGATATCTGCATTTCAGGCCCTCACGCTGATACTTCCTGATACAGATGAAAACAGAAAAAAACTGATGGATATTGCTGTAAATGAGGAAAATAACCAGGCGAAAGATGTAATGAACAGCCTGTTGCTGGACGGGGAGAACTAGGGGATTGAACAAAGTGTGAAGGATTTTTATTATTTTTATTTCTTTTATTTGAATAAGATCAAAAAGCGTATAATTTTGCACTTCCTTTTAGAAACAGGCCGAGACAGGCCTTTTTTTAACGGGTAGTTCTTAGTCTTTTTGAAGGAATTGGGGGAATACCAAAGCGGCCAACTGGGGCAGACTGTAAATCTGCTGACTTATGTCTTCGTAGGTTCGAATCCTGCTTCCCCCACTACAAAAGTTTGTAAGTTTGTAGTTCTGAGTTGGTAGCTTTCGACTCGAAACTCTGAATGGCCAAACAAAAATGCGGGCGTAGCTCAGTTGGTAGAGCGACAGCCTTCCAAGCTGTAGGTCGCCGGTTCGAACCTGGTCGCCCGCTCAAAAGACGAAGAACATAACAGGGGGAGAAATCCGTCTCTTATGTTCTCTTTTGATTTATGCATACGTGGTTGAGGCAGAAGTAGTTGGCGCTTCAATCCCGGCAAAGCCCTTACTGCATAGTGGCAGGTAGGTGCAGGCTGTAGAAAGCAGCAGTTGCAAAAGTTGAATGTTTGCCGTTGTAGCTCAGGGGTAGAGCACTTCCTTGGTAAGGAAGAGGTCACGGGTTCAATTCCCGTCAACGGCTCTCTGAAAATGAACATCTATTAACTGATATATTATTAACTAAATCGAGGATTTTCAAACATGGCTAAAGAAACCTTTAACCGTTCCAAACCCCACGTAAATATCGGGACCATCGGTCACGTTGACCATGGTAAAACAACCCTAACTGCAGCTATTACAAAGGTATTGGCTGGTAAAGGGCTTGCTGAAATGAGAGACTTCTCATCAATTGACAATGCTCCCGAAGAAAAAGAAAGGGGTATTACAATCAATACTTCTCACGTAGAGTACCAAACAGATAACCGTCACTATGCACACGTTGACTGCCCTGGCCACGCTGACTATGTTAAGAACATGGTTACTGGTGCTGCCCAGATGGACGGTGCTATCGTGGTAGTGGCTGCTACCGATGGTCCTATGCCACAAACCAGGGAACACATCCTTCTTGCCCGCCAGGTTGGTGTGCCTGCTATCGTGGTTTTCATGAACAAGGTTGACCTTGTTGATGACCCCGAGCTTCTTGAGCTTGTAGAAATGGAAATCAGAGAACTGTTGTCGTTCTATGAATTCCCTGGCGACGATATTCCTGTAATCCAGGGTTCAGCGCTTGGTGGCCTTAATGGCGAGCCTAAGTGGGTAGCAAAAATTGAAGAGCTAATGGCCGCAGTTGACAGCTACATCCCGCTTCCTGAGCGTATGGTTGACAAAGATTTCCTTATGCCTGTTGAAGACGTATTCTCAATCACAGGTCGTGGTACAGTTGCCACCGGCCGTATTGAAAGAGGTGTGATCAACTCTGGCGATACTGTAGATATTATCGGTATGGGAGCTGAAGGCCTTAAGTCTACAGTAACTGGTGTGGAAATGTTCCGCAAAATCCTCGACAGGGGTGAAGCTGGCGACAACGTAGGTCTGTTGCTGAGAGGTATTGAAAAGACTCAGATCCGTCGTGGTATGATCATTTGCAAGCCTAACTCTGTAACTCCTCACGCTCATTTCAAGGCTGAAGTTTATGTTCTTTCTAAAGAAGAAGGTGGTCGTCACACACCATTCTTTAACAAGTACAGACCTCAGTTCTACCTGAGAACAACAGACGTAACTGGCGAAATCACTCTTCCTTCAGGCGTAGAGATGGTAATGCCCGGCGACAACATCACTATCGAAGTGAAGCTGATCAACAAAGTTGCTCTCGAGAAAGGCCTTCGTTTTGCGATCCGTGAAGGTGGCAGGACCGTTGGTGCCGGTCAGGTAACTGAAATTCTTGACTAAACAAATAATTGCAGATGCGTTTCGTCACAACGATGAAACGCATTTGCATATAATAAAACATTATCTTACCTTTGCAGTCCGTTTTTGGGCTGCATCATTATACGGGTGTAGTTCAAGGGTAGAATAGCGGTCTCCAAAACCGTTGATGGGAGTTCGAATCTCTCCACCCGTGC